>JAYENH010000580.1:0-10544 GCA_034721995.1 Bacteroidota bacterium | reverse complement strand
AAATAATGAGATGATAATATTCGTAATCAGTAGCTTAATGATTTCTGTCAAATAATTGAATAACCAATCTGAGAATCTGTGGCTTTATAAAATTAATTTTTCTTTTTTTCATGCGTTTGCCCTGTTCTCCATTTCTGCCGCTGAAAAAAGTACTTGTCGAATTCCGGCATAAAACCACGCCAGCCAACTAATTCTCCAATATTTTAAATTCGACCCTCCTGTTTATGGCCCTGTTATCTTCGGTGTCGTTGGGGACAATGGGTTTGCTTTCGCCATATCCAACTGCCTTTAACCTGGTACTTTCAATATTATTTTCACTGAGCCATTGTACGACCGACTTTGCACGTCTGTCGGAGAGTTTTATGTTATAATTGTCTGAACCCTGGCTGTCGGTGTGTGCTGACAGTTCAAACTTTAGTTTCGGATTCGATAATAACAACTTAGCTACTTTCTCCAATTCTGTAATACTCGATTCTTTTAACTGATCGGAATCGAAATCAAACTGGATATTTTTCAACACAATAGAAACATCCTTTTTTAGAGGTGTTAACAGGATGTCTTTTTCTATCAGGTTTTTGTTGAAATTGAGAAACTGGAGATAATACTCAAAAGCCAGCGAATATTTTTTAATGGATTTTCCTTCCAATTCTTTGGCCAGTAAATGGGCTTTAAGTATACCGGCATTGCTTTTTCCGTTATCGGCATTTGTTCGTTCGGCTTTTGCCTGCGACCAGAGTTCGACTCCTTCTTCTTCCAATTTTTGCCCCAGCGCGGCAATTTTTTCATCCGATGTAACTTTATAGTTATCGATATACTTGTTTAAAATTGAAAGAAAACTCTCGTTTGCCAGGCGGTGTTTGGCAATGGCCTCGTTATCGAACTTTTGATTTTCGGTTTTTAGCTTATCAATCTCTTTCGAATATTTATTCATTGTTTTCGAATCGGGAGCATTCAGCTTTTTGCTTTCGAGGTTTTTGATCTTAGCTTGGTTTATCAGCTTATCCTTTATCAATAATGAATTGGCCTTGTTGGTTTCTGAAAATGCTTCGTCTACTGCTTTACGATCTGCCTTGTCAAGGATGAGCTGGTCGAAAACCTGCTTCAACTCCATCCGTTCCCCCTTTGTATCTTCGAGGTTCAGCTCGGGCGATTTTAAAAATACAGATTCTGATCCAAAAGAGTATCCCGGGCTATTGGCTTCAATAATCAGGTTTTTACCTCGTTGAAGGTGGATGGAAAATTCGGGCTGGTTTTGTGATGTCGAAAGTATTTTTAGCGTTTTCTTTGTGTCGGCATCTATTAGCTTAATTTCGGCTGCAATGGCTTGATGGGTTTTAGCATCCAATACCCGACCCTTTAGTTGCAGGGTAGGGACAGGTTCTTCCATTTTAGGGATCAAGCCCATGTAAAGATTATCGATCCCGTTTTCGGTGCGTGCAAAATACATGGTCTCACCCAAGGCATCTATGGTAAAAGTGTTTTCGTTGAAAGGCGAATTAAGTTGTTCCATGTTTTTGGGTTGCGACCAGTTGCCATCGCCTGTTTTTTCAATCCTGTATATATCGAAACCTCCCTGTCCTTTAGGATATTTTGCTGCAAACATCAGGCTCTGCCCATTGGGCATAATTCGGGGACATTCAACCGGAAATTTGTTTATTTCATCGGGCAATAGCCGGGGTTTGCCCCAGTGTCCATCTTCATTCTTAATACTTACATACAGGAAATACCGGTCTTTTTCCGGCTCAGACCCGGGTTTAAAATTCCGCATAAAATACAATTCGTTGCCATTGGCCGAAAGGGAAGGAAATCCCTCGAAATGTACCGAGTTTATGGGCTGGCCAATATTTGCCGGTTCGCCCCATTTGTCATTTTTCCTTTCAGAGATGAGGATGTCCATGTTTCCCAGGCCATCTTTCCGGTCAGAGGTCATTAGTAAAAATTTACCATCGTAGCTTTGCGAACAGCCGCCCACAAAAAGTTTTTTGTCTATCGTATTGTTGATTTCGTGCATATAGCGAGGCTTCGACCATCGAGCTTCACCCATTCGCCTCGACTCGTACAAACGCCAGTTTCCCGACACATTCGACTCGAAAACCAGGGTCTTCCCATCTAAACTTATCGAAGGTGAGTACTCGCAGTAGTAGGGTGTGTTGAGATCGGAAAGTGGTTTTACCTGAGATTGTGCCAGAAGCGGCAGAAAGATCATTATGAAGATTATTGTTTTTGTATTTTTCATATCTTTTTGTTTATCCACCACAATGAATTGTGGTGTTGTCTCAATAATTTCTGTAAATAATTAATTCATGTCGAAAGTGGCTTCTTTGAAAGTTGAGCATCCCGTTTCAAACGGGATTGGCGTTTTATAAGAAGCCACTAATTAAATGTATAGCCGAGGAATACCAAATGCGTCCCATCATTGTAGCGTTGTACTTCGCTCATGGAATACTCAAAAGAGTAACCAAGCAGGTAATTTCCAAATCTGAAATGGAAAAATGCATAAGCTGATTCGGTACTTTGCCACGTCACAACCATATTGATTTTTTCTTTGATCGATATTTTTCCCAATACATCATACGATTGAGGGTTGCTACGTAGCAATACCGCCGGAGTGAAAGAAATTCCTGAAACATTGCCAATCTGGTACCCCGAATAGATGAAAACCTGCTTCCCGACCGATTCAAGGTTTTCGTTGTAGTGATTTATCTTTGCAGGAAATAAGTTGAGTGCCGATACTGAGATAAAGAACTTCCTGTATAAATAATTTACTCCAAAACACAGATTGGGGATCATCACATTTTCGTTACCCGATAATGCCGGATCATTGCCATCGGCCGGCATAAAATCGCTGTTACTAACATGGTGCTGAAAAAATGCCCCGGATAAGCCCAATGACAATTGCCCTGCTTTACCGTGATTGAATGGCAAATGGTAAGCATACGAAACCTGAACACCCGATCGCCTGAAAGGATTGTTCATATCGTTCAGTACATAAGCCCCAAGCCCAACCCGGCCTGTCCGTGGGAAGCCACTTTTGCGCAGTACTTTCCCGTTATGATCGTATCGCCCGAGGGCTTTTATGCGCATATCGAAACTAATGCTTTGTGTGCGGGGCGCATCATCCAAACCTGCCCACTGCATCCGGCTGGTCAGTTTTAGGCTGGTAGTTTGATCGATACCTGCAAGTGCCGGATTAATCAAATATGGATTCACCACATACTCGTTGCTGATGGGGCTGAGTTGGGCATTTGCATGGCCATTTCCAAGTAGCATCAGAAATAGAAGAAGTAAAAGGATTTTCATGCTTTTAGCCTTTTGCCCGCGGCCTTTTGCAAGTGGGAAGTTTATATTATTTTCGTTTTTCATTTCATTTCATTTTTGGGACTTCATCGCTTTTTAATACACTATCACTTTTTTGTTTTCGGGCACCGGCCAAAGGTCAGGTATCCAACAGCCCACCTACGCTAAAGCTTCGGTGGACAAGGCAAAGGCCATCAATACACAATGGAAACTTTTCCTGTAATAGGTGGAGCACCATTGTTGTATTCGATAAAATAAAAATAAGCATCCGATTGGAGCGGCTTGTTGTCGTATTTGCCATCCCATGGAATTGGGTAGCCGGAGCTTTCAAATACTGTACGGCCCCAACGGTCGAGCACTTTAATTTTGCAAGTGGGTACGAATTCCATCCCTTCGATAATCCAGTTATCGTTTATACCATCGTCGTTTGGCGAAAACACATTTGGAATTTGAAGACAGGGTATTTCGGAAGCAGGTATGGTAAATATGAAATCTTTCTGGCATAAATTCGAATCCGTAAGCATCAAATTATAATCGCCCGCAGGTAGATTTGTAACAGATGGTGAAATATCCGACGTAGACCAGATATAACTGTAAGGTGAAATACCGCCGGATACATCCACAGAAATTGTGGCATCCTCAGCAAAAATACAACTTGGGGAAGTGATAAATTCATTAATTGTAATTTCTGGTGATGAATTGATCGAAATGATACCTTTGGTTTCACAATTGTTGGTGTCGTAAATCGAAACAGAATAATCACCTGCCTCCAGGTTTTCAATCATAAAATCGGTCGATGAATCTTCCCACAAATAATGATAGGGAGACACTCCTCCCAGGGCAGTTAATTGGATAATACCTGTGGCCTCTCCATAGCAAAGTACGTTGGTTTCGGATGATAAAAATGTCAATACCTCAGGTTCGTCAACATTTACCTCTCCATATTGGATACAGTTGTTATGGTCGGTTACCGTAAGTTGATAATTACCCGGGGCCAGATTCGAAATATCTTCAGCAAATGTGCCATTCGACCAGTGAATAATAGGAAAAGGAGCAGTGCCCCCGCTAATGCTAAGGTCTACTTCTCCGTTGTTTTCGCCATAGCAAAGTACGTCAGAAACATTAAAAACCAAACTAATGCTATCGGGTTGGCTTAGGTTGATATTATTGGTAAAAGTACAACTGTTGGCATCGCTTAGGGTTATGGAATAATTCCCGGAAGGAATATTTGCAAGGTCTTCGGTTACGGCAGAATTCGACCAATGGAAATTCCCAAAGGGTGGTGTTGCCCCGCTCAGACTAAGATCAATCGCGCCGGTAGCTTCGTCATAACATTTCGGTTCAATCAAACTAAAATTGAAAAGAAGATCATCCGGCTGTGTAATTGTTGTGTTTGCCGTAAACTCACAGTTATTGGCATCGGTAATGGTAATGGTATAATTTCCTGCCGGGATATTTGCAATGTCCTGTGTGATTTCACCTGATGACCATAAAAACGAATTATATGGTGGAGTAGCTCCAAAGACTGAAGTTGCTATTGCACCATCGGAATTGCCATAACAAAGCAGGTTTGTTTCGGTAAAACTGATTGAAATATTGGGTGCATCGGTGATGAAAACAGAATCGGAAAAAATACACCCAAAGTTATCGCTAAGAGTAACTGAATACATACCTGTTGCAAGGCCAAAAATATCTTCAGAAACAGCTCCATTCGACCAATTTAGTGTACTGTAATTTTGTGTCGAAAAATTCACCTGCAAATCAATGCCCCCGTTTGAATAGCCATAACATGAAATGCTATCGACTACAAAATTAAGGTTGAAAGTATTGAATTCAGCCACTTGAACTGTTTGCCCGGCCACATCGCTACAGCCATTGGTCGAAGTGAAGGTATAAGATAGGGTATGTGTACCGATACCTGCATTGGCAATAGAAAACTGGTCTCCTGAAATTCCAGGACCGGAAAAACTTCCACCAATGGGAAATCCTGAGATTATTGGGTCTTCGCCGCTAATACAATACTGGGAGGCAAGTCCGTTGATGCCGGTTGTCGGAGCCTGCAACACATCTACGCTTGCAATGAGAGTATCACTGCAACCCAGGCTGTCCATGTAATTTATACTTATGTTGTTGCTCCCGATTGTAGCCAGCGAAGGATAAAACCAACCACCAAAACAGGCACTTGAATTAACCGTAGCCCCGGTTGGCAAAACAGTTAGTAAAAGCGCAGTATCGTTGCTGCAAAAAGAAGTGGGCAGATTCAAAAACGACAGGGCTGGAAGTGGATAGACCACCACTTCCTGATATATCGTGTCGGCACAACCATTCGACCCCAGTGCAGCCAACATAACGTTAAAAGTATCGCTTATTGAAAAAAGATAATAAGGATCGCTAAAGCTTGAAGAGCCGAAGTTTCCGAAATCCCATGCGTAACTCATAGTGCCAGAATTAACCGTGCTAAGGTTGGTAAAGAAGACAGTATCTCCCAAACAGGTATTGTTTGCAATGAAATCGGCTTGTGGTGTTGTAAGAACAGAGCTTTGAAAGAATGTGTCGTTGTAACAGCCCACATCAGAAAAAGCATATAAATGTACCGTGTATGTTCCAGATGTGTCATACAAATGGATCGGGTTCTGTACAGAATCAACAGTTGTATCACCAAATTCCCAAAAATACCCACCAATTGTGCCTGTAGCAATAGTCGCATTGGCTGAAAATTGAATGGCAGTTCCGGCACAACCGGTTGTTTGGTTCGCTGTGATTTGTGGAACAGGGTTACTGTAGCGATACACAGTGATGGTGTCATTATTTATGTTGTCGTCAAAAGAATTGATAATCCAAATTTTGAAAATGTATGTCCCGTAGCCGCTTAGGTTTTGGGTTTGATTAAAAGTAAACGTAATGTCGTTGTTGATAGAACCTGTAACCACATCAGTAAATATCGTCCCGCCGTTTACCTGGTAAGCCAGTTGGATGTTGTTGAAGGGGATGTCGCCAAACTGTTTCAGACTAACGGTAACCGAATCGTTGACAGTAAGGGCGCAATGCAAATCGGGCGATAAAACAGACGTAATCCCAAAGTCGACCATAAACTCATCGGCCCCAATGTCCGGGGCGTTTTCATCTCTGATCTGGTCATCGATATCCAATAGTATCCCAGCAATGGGAATTCCGGCACCATTTAATTCTCGTTGATATGGTCGGAGTTCGATGTCGGTCATAAAATAGGGATTGTAGTTAAGTGAATTCGCATCAAGAGAAGTGGCTGTTTGCCAAGCCGAAATCTGTGAATAATTTGTGCTGCCTAATTGTGCTAACTGGATGCCAGATGAAAAATAACCGTTGTAATCCAATTGCAAACCCGTGGGCATTGATAGCATTTTTACGGCATAGCCACCTCCGTTGTTGGCGAATATATTGTTTTTAATTTGGAGGTTGTCGGCATCGCCAATGGTAATTCCCGCCGACTGGGCATTCGTGTTGGTCAGGTTGATGGAGTTGAAGAATATTTTAGTATTGTCGGTATTTTGGTCGGTGTAAATACCACTGTTTTGGCCAATCCCTTTTACATGAATGAAATTATTATAGAAAGAAATGTTGGGGGCATGTAGTTCTACAGCATTTGCATTATTCACATTAAGGAATTTATTGCCCCAGGCATTGCAAAATGTAGTTGAACCATTTACAAATAAACCGTAACCTTCCAAATTATTACAATTGTTTTGGCTTATTTCAATGCTGTCGGAATAATGGAGATATATGCCATTGTTGATATTTTCGAACAAATTGTCTTTCACAACAATCTTCAGGCAATATTCAGAATAGTATCCATAATTAGTGCCGCCTTCTATTTGGTTGGAGGTAAACATAACATTTGTACAGCCATTAGTGTATATAGCATAGCCGGAAACATTAAAGTAATTGCCCTGGATGAGAAATCCGCTTGTATGGTAGATGCTTGAATTATTCCCTTCAACTCTGAAGCCATATTGAATATTGCCACCAACAAATGAGCAAGTTTTGACTTTAATATTCGTGCTTCCGTAAGTAGCCACAATTCCATACCGGTTATTTTTTATTTGACAAGAAGTAAAATTGATGTCATGTGCATTGCTGTTCAATTGGACAATCTTTGCATCCCATGTCCCATTTCGTTGAAAGCCCATGTATTCGAACCTGATCCATGAGGCCCCGTTTAAGTTAAGGGTATAGTTTAAAACTGAATTAGCAGTTGTGTAGTCGAGAATGGCTGCCGTACTGTCCAAACTCTCGCCCCGGAACGTAACCGTATTGATCGAGTCTGTTCCCTGTATCGAGTTTATCTCAATTTGTTCGTCATAAACCCCATCCCTTACCAAAAACAATACTGGGCAACTTATTCCTGCGTTGTTCAAAACAGTTACTGCCTCGGTGAAATTATTGAAATCGGGAGCAGTGCCCCCAATGGTATAAGTGCCGCAAAGTGGGATCGAGAGATTGTCTATTTTAGATGTATCATTAAAGTTATCGCAATCTACTTGTGAGTTTGGAGAACTTGTCCACGCCTCGATATTGTAATTGCTGCCCGTTTGAAAATTGTAGCTGCCAATAAGTACCTGGATATTTTGATATGATGATAAATTTCCTGTCCAGGAAAAGTTTGCTTGTGATATCCCATTAACCATCCAATGAATCGTGCAGGAAGTAAGGTTTGAGTTTCCCTGATTCTGAAGTGTTACATTTATATTTTGCAAGCCTGCCGTCATTGGGTTTGTCAATCCGGGAATATCATTTATCCCGGCATCGACGGAACATGGAGTAAATTCCCTTGCACCTATATCCGGCGTAATCAATCTTAAGGTTGAGTCAATATCTACAGTAATTAAAGTTCCCGCCCAGGCAGTATTGTTTAACAATATTTGGTTACAGCTTAGATCTGTTTCAGAATTATAGAATGGATTCGCTTCAACAGAATTTGCATCCAACGAAGTACTCGTTTGCCAAGCCGAAAGCTGTGAATAATTCGTGCTGCCTAATTGTGCCAACTGGATGCCAGATGAAAAATAGTCGTTGTAATCCAATTGCAAACCCGTGGGCATTGATAGCATTTTTACGGCATAGCCACCTCCGTTGTTGGCGAATATATTGTTTTTAATTTGGAGGTTGTCGGCATCGCCAATGGTAATTCCCGCCGAATGGGCATTCGTGTTGGTCAGGTTGATGGAGTTGAAGAATATTTTAGTATTGTCGGTATTTTGGTTGGTGTAAATACCGCTCTTTTGAGCAATCCCTTTCACCTGAATGAAATTATTGTAGAAAGAAATGTTGGGGGCTTTTAGTTCAACAGCATTTGCATTATTCACATTAAGGAATTTATTGCTCCAAACATTGCAAAGTGTGGGTGAGCCATTAACATATAAACCGTAACTTTCCAGATTATTACAATTGTTCCGGTTTATTTCAATACTGTCAGAATAATGGAGATGTATGCCCCTGTCAATATTTTCGAACAAATTGTCTTTCACAACAATACTCGAGCAATAAACCGCATAGTATCCATAATTAGTTCCGCCTTCTATTTGGTTAGAGGTAAACATAACATTTGCACAGTAATTAATGTAAATAGCATAGTTGGAAACACTAAAGTAATTGCCTTGGATGAGGAATCCGCTTGTATGGAAGGTGTTTGAATTATTTCCTTCAACTCTGAAGCCATATTGAATATTGCCGCCAACAAATGAGCAAGTTTTGATTTGTATATTCTTGCTTCCGTAAAAGGCCACAATCCCATACCGGTTATTTTTTATTTGACAAGAAGTAAAATTGATGTCATGTGCATTGCTGTTCAATTGGACAATCTTTGCATCCCATGTCCCATTTCGTTGAAAGCTCATGTATTCGAACCTTATCCATGAGGTCCCGTTTAAGTTAAGGGTATAGTTTAAAACTGAATTAGCAGTTGTGTAGTCGAGAATGGCTGCCGTACTGTCCAAGCTCTCGCCCCGGAACGTAACCGTATTGATCGAGTCTGTTCCCTGTATTGAGTTTATCTCAATTTGTTCGTCATAAACCCCATCACGTACCAAAAACAATACTGGGCAACTTATTCCGGCGTTGTTCAAAACAGTAACAGCTTCGGTGAAATTATTGAAATCGGGAGCAGTGCCCCCAATGGTATAAGTGCCGCAAAGGCTGGCAGAGATATTAATATCTAATGTGTCGTTAAGAGGATTGGCATCGAAGCTGCTATTGGGGTTTTCTATCCAGGCTTTTATTTGTACCGGTTGACCAGCCACAAAATTGTGGCTGCCGATTACTATGTTTGTGGCTGTGTCAGAAAAAGGAAGGTTCCCTGTCCAGGAGTAAGGAGATTGTATCGCCCCGTTTAACTGCCATTGGATTGTGGCTGAGGTGATATTTAGTGCCCCAAAGTTTTTTAGGTTAAGCTCGATATTGGTCAGTCCTGCGCTAAACGGCATTTGTGGGTTGGCCAGTGACAGGATTCCCATATCGAGTACCAGGGGTACAAAAACAGAAATATTATCTACAGCCCAGAAGTGATTGCTATTGCCTTTCCAGCGAAAACGGATTTTTGCATTTGAAATACTACCCAGGGTAGGCGACGCGTTAAACATTTCGCTAGAGGAGTTCAGCGTACTGTCTGTAAAAATTGCCACCTGCTGCCAACTTGTACCATTAAAGGCTTCCACAAATGCAGTATCGCCGGAATTTCCCGTCAGATAGTGGTCGAAAAACAGGAAAATGTAGCTACCAATAGAGGCATCAAAAAATGGGGATTCCAAAACTGCCTCATCAGGCAAACTATTCTGAGAGTAATTCTCACTATCGAAAATGGCAAACTGACCGCTTACCGGATAATTCAACTGCCGGTTGCCCGGGTTGTTAAAATGCCAGACATCGCTAACTGCAGGAGTTATACTCAGATTTGTCCACTGTGCCGGGGGAATGGTATCTGAGGCAGAACTAAAATCTTCGTTCAGGATGTAGGTTTGCGACCATGTATCTGTAGTATGAAAACAAATAATTGCAAAAAATGCCAAGCTTAAATATTTTTTTTTCATTTCATTGCTTTTTAATATAAAAGTATTGAAGATGTGTTTATTATAGAACCACAAGTTGTACAAAACCTTGTAAAGCAATTGTCCTGTATCAACCTGTTTCTGGAAATTCCTCAATACTGATTGTTGCCAATAATCCACCGGAATTTGTATTGTCATCCCCCGATTTGGCATCAAATCTCTCTTCTA
>JAYENH010000579.1:0-2453 GCA_034721995.1 Bacteroidota bacterium | reverse complement strand
ATTACTTTTCGCGATAATAATTACCCTGACAACATAGACGGAGATAATTTATATGCGGCAAACGACATGGTAAAAAGAAACAATGCACAGCTGTATTGCCCCCGGTATTTGAATGTGAGCAATGAAATCAACACCAATTACAACGGACAAAATATTGGCATCGACGACAACTGGAATATCATGAAAACACAATCCACTCAAAACATAAACCTTCAATTTATCCAGGTTGTCCCGGAGGATTGTATTTTGAAAATAGCAGTGAGCCATGATGGAAATCCGGCATATCAGTACGAACCCCAGGTATTTGATTTTTGCGATTTGTTTTTAACAACCAATATACCTCAAACAGTTAGTAATGTGATTAACATTCGACTTTTCCCAAATCCTGCTGAAAATGAATTGAACATTGAAATACGAAATGCCACTGGCAGGTGTACAGTTGAAATTTTCAATATGTTAAATCAAAAAATATATTGCTCTGAGATTGAAAATAAATCCAGCATAGATATTTCAAATTTTGCGAAAGGAATTTATTTGGCAAAAATATATTCAGAAAACTTCACCCGGACAATAAAATTTATAAAACAATAAATCAGGCTGTGCAGCAGCAATGTTCTAATCTGATCAATTAATGAATTTTCGTTACGAAAGCTAAAAAGACATGCTGCCGAAATTGGGCATTTTTCATTTCTCGGTTTACACTATTTCAGTAATGTTGGATTTTATGCTCTGTGAAACTCTCCCGCGAAAAGCTGGACAAGTTGTGTAAAACTCTGTGTAACTCTGTGGTTAGTAGACTTGTGAAATTTAACCACAGGGTTAACAGAGAAATATTACAGAGTTCCACAGAGGAAATATTGAATAAATAGCCCCGCACCTTTAGGTCGGGAGAAAAGAATGGAAACAAAAATGATGAATGATTTTAAAACCCGGCTCAATAGAAAACGGGAAATAAACGTCGGGCTTTAGCCCAAAACCCGTATTTTGATTATGGGCTAAAGCCCGGGTTCGTGGTGGATATTATTCCCCGACATAAATGTCGGGGCTATTGAAGCAAAACATTAATGATGATTAATTTAAACAAATGAAACATACATGGCAATAAATTTTGGCACACAGGAGGATGATTAAAAAAATCTTTGCGACTTCGCGGCTTTGCGAGAAATATATTTTAAACAGATGAATACAAAAAAAGCCGGCTCATTTCTGAACCAGCTTTTCTGTACCCGGGGCCGGGATCGAACCGGCACGGCCGCAAAGGCCACTGGATTTTAAGTCCAGCGCGTCTACCAATTCCGCCACCTGGGCTTGCTTTTTTAGCAAAAAAAAAGAGCGAGAGACGGGACTCGGACCCGCGACCCCGACCTTGGCAAGGTCGTGCTCTACCAACTGAGCTACTCTCGCTTGTTTTAAGCGCTTGCAAAGATAGATAAAGTTTTTTCTCTGCAAAAAGAAAAATTTAAAAATTTTCGGAAAAAATATTTGTTCTATTCCAATATTATGAGTTTCGTCGTAAAGCTTTGATTAATGCCCTTTAAATTAATAAAATAGAATCCTGGATCGACAATATTTAATGTAATATATTTCTGATTTTCAGAGAAAACTTCCACAGTTTGGCTACGATACAACGAACCATCCATGTTAAATACTTTCAGATTGTACCGCCCCGGCTTCGATATTTGTACATTTACCTGCCCTGTCGATGGATTAGGAAATACTGTAAACTCAATTTCCGGCTGCTCGTCGAGTGAAGTTATAAGGTGCATAATTTCTTTAATAAACCAGTTTTTTGATGCGGGCGAAACATGGATATGCTCTTCGTTGACCGTAGGAAAATACACCATATCAAAAGGAGTGCGGGATAAAATACCTGTATCGGCCTGGGCATTGTAAAAATAGTTTGCGGTATCGATATCGAGACCCGAAATAGTTGGGATAAAACAATGACTATCGTGCAGGGCCACAATTGAACCATAAGGCGCATTTTGGTTTTGCATATCGAGCATGGTGCTTTTATAACCGCCCGGACAATTATCCAAAGGAAAACATGGATTGACGGCTACCGTCTGCTGATCGTCGGAAAATGGCCAGGGCCTGTCGATCAATCCGTAAAAAACAGTGGTTTGTGCAAGCGTAGGCACTGCCCAGCAATTGCCAACAAGGCTTATCAGGGCACTGTAATATTCGTATTGGAGAATCTGGTTGGCAGGCGAAAAGCCCTGGTTGGCCGATGTTCCGCTACCATTTATAATTGCTACTTTCCGAACATTTTGAGGATAATCGCCAAGCTGGATAAATTCAGTCATCATTTGTGGAAATAGCATATCGGGCGCAGCTTGCAAGTATCCCGACTGAGTGTAATGGTATTGGAGCATTTGTTTTGCTGCCGGCGACAAAAGCCGCCCGTCGAGATAGGCTGCATCTGCCGATTCGCCTGCGTAAAAGTGTATCCA
>JAYENH010000578.1:0-2454 GCA_034721995.1 Bacteroidota bacterium | reverse complement strand
GGATATATTGAGCATTGTAAAGTTAACTGTTTTCTATCCAACATTCCATTGCCCCAAATAGAAATCTGACATGTTTCAATCTGATAGCTGCCGGATACTTCAAGATTTGTAAATTTATCGGACACTCAGCAATTTCTATTTGTTTAATTTATTTTGAAAGGATTACTTTGTATTTTTGAAACTTTAAAAATTATTTCGAATGATAAAAATTTACCACAACACACGATGTAAGAAAAGTCGGGCAGGCTTACAATATCTACAAAAGAAAGGTATAGAATTCGAAGTTGTCGAATATCTAAAAGATCGCTTTACCGAAGAAAGTTTCAAAAATGTTTTGATGTTGCTTAACAAAAAGCCTTTTGATATGATACGTACACAGGAAGATATGTACAAGAAGGAATTAAAAGGCAGTAATTTTACCGATGCCGAATGGGTGAAAATCATGGTTAAAAACCCTCGTCTGATACAACGTCCGATTGTAGTTGGAAAATTAAAAGCTGTTTTGGCCCAGCCACCAGAGAATATTGATGAATTATTATAACACTAACTTTTATAAGGATATGAAATACAGAATTGAAAAAGACACCATGGGCGAGGTTAAAGTACCCGCCGAAAAATATTGGGGTGCACAAACGCAGCGTTCGATACAGAATTTCCCAATTGGGCCGGTAGCTTCGATGCCACTAGAAATTGTACAGGCTTTTGGCTATCTTAAAAAAGCTGCTGCTTTTGCCAATTGCGAACTCGGAGTTCTTTCCGACGAAAAAAAGGGCTTTATTGCACAAGCTTGCGACGAAATTATCGCCGGAAAACTTAACGATCAATTCCCCCTTGTTATCTGGCAAACCGGTTCGGGCACACAAAGCAACATGAATGGGAACGAAGTAATTGCCAATCGCGCCCATGTATTGGCCGGAAATAAACTTGGCGAAGGCGAAAAATTAATCACAGCCAACGATGATGTGAACAAATCGCAATCGTCGAACGATACTTTCCCTACGGCCATGCACATTGCTGCCTATAAAATCCTGATTGAAAAAACAATCCCGAAAATCGAAAAACTTAGGGATACCCTTAACGAACGGTCCGATGCCATGAAAGCCGTGGTAAAAATTGGCCGCACACACTGGATGGATGCTACACCTCTTACTTTAGGACAGGAATTTTCGGGATATGTTTCGATGATCGACCATGGATTAAGAGCTTTGAAAAACACATTTGCACATCTTTCGGAACTGGCACTTGGCGGCACTGCTGTTGGTACCGGTTTAAACACTCCAAAGTCTTATGATGTTGTAGTGGCCAAATATATTGCAGAATTTACAAGTCTGCCTTTTATCACTGCTGAAAACAAATTCGAGTCGCTGGCTGCCCACGATGCTATTGTAGAATCACACGCTGCCCTGAAACAACTGGCAGTAAGCCTGATGAAAATTGCCAACGATATTCGCATGTTAGCTTCCGGTCCACGTTCCGGAATTGGCGAAATCAGCCTTCCTGCAAACGAACCGGGTTCGTCGATTATGCCGGGAAAAGTAAACCCAACACAGGTTGAAGCTTTAACAATGGTATGCACTCAGATAATGGGTAACGATGTTGCCATTTCGATAGGAGGCTCAAATGGGCATTTCGAGTTGAATGTGTTCAAACCTATGATGATTTATAATTTTCTACAGTCTGCAGAACTATTAGGCGATGCCTGCGAATCGTTCAACGATCGTTGTGCAGTTGGTATAGAACCAAACTTCCCTCGCATTAAAGAACATCTGCAAAATTCATTAATGCTTGTAACTTCGCTTAATACCCATATTGGATATTATAAATCGGCAGAGATTGCTAAAAAGGCACACACCGAAGGAACTACATTAAAACAGGCTGCCATAGCACTGGGGTATCTAACCGAAAAGGAATTTGACTTATGGGTTGACCCATCGAAAATGATTGGATCGATGTAATTCTATGCAAACCCGAACAGGATAAAGAAAGTGCAGGGTTTATCCGGGAGTTACCTGCAAGGCGAAAAAAGAGAAACAGTAGAACATAAATTGAAAATAGAATTTAAACATATAATTGGAAAACTGTTTTACATAAATAATTTTGTTTTTGCCGACCCTCTTAAAGGAAAAGCCTACGCACATTGCACACATCCCGAAGAAAAATCGGGAAGAGTGCAATCTTCCACTACTACACTTAATTGATTATGGATTATCTAGGTATTCTAAAGCAGATATATAAACCTGAAATTGGTTCAATTTGGAAAGCTCCGAATAATATTTGGACGGGTAGTTTTGCGAAAAATAAAAACCCTGAAGATTTTCATCCTTCAATTGTTGAAAAAGTAAAACAAGATGGAGTTTCTGTTCAACTTGCTCCAGGAACTACAAAAGAATATCAAAAAGGAAGTTGTGTTTTTAAGATAGATTTAAAGGGAGATGGAAAATGTTCCTTCTTTTT
>JAYENH010000577.1:0-2457 GCA_034721995.1 Bacteroidota bacterium | reverse complement strand
TGAGAAATTAGACAAAATCAATTTTGAATAAATCTGTGAACTTTTTCATGAACACCTTTTAGAACATATAATATTGTGAGTAATCTGTGGCTAATTATTTTTTTGCATATTAACCCAAGTTGCATTGACCCAACAAGACATGTACATATACAGATATTTACATGTAGCATATAATCAGCATGTTAAAAAACAGGGTCGTTTTTCGCATATTTTTTATACGATTGAATATCAGGAGCATAAAGAAATGAATGTTGTTTGTAGTCCCCTGAAAATGCACTTAAAAACAAATATTAACATTTATTAACATTTATAATTTGTAGTTTTGCCCAAAAATATAGTTATGTTTATAAAAAGCGTAAGCAATAAAAAAGGCAGTGCCACATATATAACCTACCGTTTGGTAAGAAGCCAACGGGTACATGGCGTACCACGGCATATCAACATCATGGAACTCGGCAGCCTCCCAAATATCCCGAAAGAAAAACATGCAGAATTGGCACATAGGATAGAAAAGTTTATCAATGGTGACATCTTACTTTTCGACCAATCTGACAATAAGATAGAGCAATGGGCCTACCATTTTTATAAAATCCTGTTGAAAAAGAAACTGGACAAAGCAGGGCCAGAAGAAAAAGACAGCAAGAGAGATTTTCAGACTGTTGATTTTAATAGTTTCGAGGCATTGGACAGTAAAGAAATAGGTGGGGAATGGTTATGTAAACAGGCAATAGAACAACTTGGCCTAAAAAACTTTTTATCGGGGAAATTGGGCTGGGGCCATAATCAAGTAAGTGTGTCCATGCTTGCTTTATTGGGGCGCTTGCTCTACCCTGGCTCGGAATCCCGTACGGCAAGGTGCTTGAATGAAAATTCAGCTGCTTTGGAACTGTACAGTCCAGACAGCAAGAGCATTGACCGCAACCGTTTACAACAAGCATCAGTAAATTTATACAAATCGAAAGCAGAGATCGAAACCTATTTAAGCAATAAAATATCTGACATTTATGAAATCGACAGTAAATTTATCCTTTATGATTTGACCAATACCCATTTTGAGGGACAGGCAAAAAATTATGAAAAAGCAAAATTCGGCAGGAACAAGCAAAAACGAAACGATTGCCGCCAGGTCACACTTGGGCTGTTGACCGATGAACACGGTTTTTGCAAACAAAGCAGATATTATGCAGGGAACGTAAGCGAGCCAGAAACGTTTGCCCAAGTTGTAGCAGATGCAAAACTGCACTGTAAACACAAACGTCCTATAATAATAATGGATGCGGGCATAGCCACGGAAGATAACATAAAGTATTGCTTATCGGAAGGTTGCGATTATATTTGTGTTTCAAGGAGCGCACATAAAGAGATACGTGCAAAACTCGACAAAGAAGAACTGAAAGGTTTTAAAAACAAATCGGGCGATGAAGTCCGCGCACAACTGTTTACCGGGCAAATCGAGCATGAGAAAGAAGGGGAAATATATACCGTTGACGAAAAAATATTGTATGTGGAAACCGATGCCAAAAAGGGAAAAGAACAGGGCATGTTCGAGCAAAAGCGACAAAGGTTCGAAAAGGGTTTAGAAGATATCAAATCTTCGCTCACAAAGCCCCGCGGAAACAAAACACTAGAAAAGATACACCAGCGTATAGGACGGTTAAAAGAAAAATATCCCGGTATGGCCGCAGCCTACAAAATAAAGGTAAGCCATAAAAAAGAGATGGTATTTCAAATAACATACACATACGATGAAAATAACGCCAAACTCGAAAAAACAGGAAGTTACTTTATCCGCACAAGCATAGCCGCCGAAAACGAGGAACTATTTTGGAAATTGTACCGCACATTGGGAGAGATAGAAAATACTTTTAGGATTTTGAAATCTGATTTGGATATGAGGCCCATATTCCACCAAAAAGGAGAAAATATTGAGGCCCATTTAAATCTAGCTGTATTGGCCTATTTCATTGTAAGTTTCATCAGGCACAAACTTAAATATGCTGATATTCACCATTGTTGGGATGAGATTTCAAGGATAATGAAAACCCAAAAATGCAATACAGATACTATAATTGATAAAAATGAAAAGAAAATATTAATCAAAAGGTGCACAAGGCCAGCTATGAATGTAACACAAATCTATAAAGCCATGGGGTATAAAACAATGCCGTATTATAGGAAAAAAACATATTTGGACTACTGACAAATTACGGGCAAAGTGTAGTCCCGATGACCACTGACAGGATTGCTATATCCTGTCGTTCAGATTGTTAAAAGTCAGAAAATGCAAGTCGGGTTAATTTGCAAGCCTTCAAAAGCCTTGCATCTGACACGTTATTATTACCTGTCTCAAAATTTGTATCTATTATATTACACACTATTCCATCAATTAACAGAATAATAAAATTTTATTGAAACAACTATTAAAAAAGCCCGTATGTTTTATCGGTAGATAGATTA
>JAYENH010000576.1:0-2465 GCA_034721995.1 Bacteroidota bacterium | reverse complement strand
CATTATCGTCGGAATGAGAAATGGTTGAACGTAACACTTCATAATCACTTTGTGCTTTTTCTATCTTTCCAAGAATAAGTGCTTTAAATTCCTGAAGTTCAGCATCAGTATATCTTTGTTTTTCTGCCATAACTATAATTTTTTATAAAAATAATATTTTTTTCTGATTTATACTAAAATTGTATAAAAATATGGTTCTCTTTCTACTTTACCTATTTCATAAGGCTTCGGCCCCATGCTAATGATTACACCCCTTTGGGGCTTTCGGGTATTTGCCTTTTTGCTTTTAAACTCGGCCAATTGCTCTCTCGTTCTTTTAAATTTTTACTATCGAAATCTCTGTCTTTATTTCCTTATCAATTTCAACTTCCTTTATTTCTTTAGTATCGAAACCATCAACCAACTCAATTGATTTTGCCAGAGTTTGAACGGCAATATAATCGCTATATTTTTCAATTGCAAAATTTATTAAATCGTGTTTTTTTATTTCTATGCTAATCTTATCGGTAACATCAAAGCCACTGTCTTTGCGAATGTTCTGTATGCGGTTTATAAATTCGCGGGCAATCCCCTCGGCTCTTAAATCAACGGTAATATCAATATCAAGGGCAACAGTAATATTTCCTTCGTTGGCTACCAGCCAACCCGGAATATCCTGTGTAATAATTTCTACTTCCCGCAGGCCAATTTCGTGTTCCTCATTATTAATGTTCAGGATGTATTTTCCCTGTTCTTCGATTATCAGTATATCGTCCTGCCCCAACTGATTGATTGTTGCGGCAACTTGTTTCATCAGCTTTCCGAAACGTTTGCCCAACAAGGCAAAGTTGGGTTTTATCTTCTTGACAAAAACTCCCGAGGTATCGGTAATCAAATCAAGTTCTTTTACATTTACTTCGGCAAGGATAATGTTTTCGACAGCTTTAAATTGTTTTTTCTGACGATCATCAACAACGGGGATCATTACTTTTCCGAGAGGCTGCCTTACTTTAAGGCTAACCTTTCGACGTAGCCCAAGCACCATCGACGATACTTTTTGTGCCAATGCCATCCGCTCTTCTAAATCTTTGTTGATAAAATCGGGATCGAAAACGGGAAATTGTGTCAAATGCACCGATCCGCTATTGTCTTTTCCACTTACCAAATTCAAGTCGGCAAAGAGTTTATCCATATAAAACGGGGCAATGGGAGAGGCCAAAACCGCAACCGTTTCAAGGCAAGTGTAAAGGGTTTGGTATGCCGATATTTTGTCGTTCGAGTACTGGCCGCCCCAGAAACGTTTCCTGCTAAGGCGAACGTACCAGTTGCTGAGATTTTCGTTTACAAAATTAGAAATGGCACGGCCTGCGCGGGTCGGGAAATAATTTTCGTAATTATCGCCAACCTCTTTGATCAGGGAATTTAATACTGATAAAACCCAGCGATCAAGTTCTGGCCGCTCTTCGTAAGGGATTTCTTCTTCGGCAAAACTAAAGCCGTCGACATTGGCATACAGGGCGAAAAACGAATAAGTATTGTATAGTGTCCCGAAAAATTTCCTGCGCACTTCATCAATCCCGTCAACATTAAATTTCAGGTTGTCCCAGGGTTGTGCATTGGTTATCATGTACCAGCGAAGAGGATCTGACCCGAATTTCTCAATCGTCTCGAAAGGATCGACAGCATTTTCTAACCGCTTGGACATTTTATTTCCTTTCTTATCGAGTACCAACCCGTTCGATATAATATTTTTATACGAAACCGAATCAGAAATCATAGTTGCAATAGCATGAAGCGTAAAGAACCAACCACGGGTTTGGTCAACACCTTCGGCAATAAATTCGGCAGGAAAAACCTTGTCGAAATTTTCTTTGTTCTCGAAAGGGTAATGTACCTGAGCATAAGGCATGGCCCCCGAATCGAACCAAACATCGATCAGGTCTGGCTCGCGGAACATCTTTTTCCCGGTAGGCGAAACAAGCGTGATGCGGTCGGCATAAGGGCGGTGCAGATCGAAAGTATCGTAATTTTCGTCTGAAAAATTGCCGGGAGTAAATTTTTTCAAAGGATTATTTTTCATAAACCCGGCAGCAACCGACTTATCAATTTCCAATTTCAACTCCTCGGCCGAACCAATACAAATAATTTCTTCGCGGCTGTCGCTTACCCAAATTGGCAGCGGTGTTCCCCAAAAACGCGAACGGCTAAGATTCCAGTCCACAAGGTTTTCCAACCACTTGCCAAAACGTCCTGTCCCTGTCGCTTCGGGTTTCCAGTTTATCGTTTTATTAAGTTCGAGCATCCTGTCGCGGTATGCAGTAGTACGGACAAACCACGAGTCTAAGGGATAATAAAGAATTGGTTTATCGGTTCGCCAGCAGTGAGGGTAATTATGCACGTGCTTTTCGACCTTAAAAGCCTTGTTGTCCTTTTTCATGTTTACCGAAATGTGGATGTCAAGGCTTGGATCCTTGTCCGATAAATTG
>JAYENH010000575.1:0-2469 GCA_034721995.1 Bacteroidota bacterium | reverse complement strand
GTCAGGGTAAGCGGCAATGATATCCTTAAGGAAAGCGATATCAGCTTCAGTGACTGTTCGTCCTCTGTAAGATGCTATTGTTTTCGACATGGGAAGTACCATATCTTAACCCGCATTTCGCACTTTAAAAAAAAGCAATCTATATTCAAGTAGTTACAAGTACAGCTACTACCGTCTCGCTTTACACTTTTAATTTATGCACAATTTCTTTTTACAGGCAGGTGTTGACAATCTATTTCTAATTTTGTGTAAATTTCTTTATGTATTCCTTCTGGAATGCCGGGTTTTCGAATATTGATAACCGTACCGTTAGTTGTTGGTAGCTGAATTGTTGAATACGAATGTGTACTGACAATTCGTTTAATTGTCGCCCACTTGGTGTGATCGCCCTGACTTCGTAACTTATATTCTATGGTATGAAGCAGATGATAGGCAATAATTGAGATAAATATGTGCCCATCTACACGGTTTTCTTTATGATGGCGATTTGGTCGCAATCCCAGATGGGATTTTAAATCTTTAAATGCGTTTTCTATACGAGTCAACATAACATAAAGCTGCCAAATCTCATCAGCATGCAAATCACTTCTATTCGTTTTCAACAGATAATTACCATCCATGGCCTCTTTTTTTTCTCGTATTTCATCTCTGGGACCATAGTTAAGCGCTGGTGGTATCAAACAAATTTCAAGCTTTTTATAATCTAAAGGATATTTTTCCTGTAAAATTAATAACTTCTTGGTAATTGCTGGAAAGGTGATGGTCTTATTATCGGCTTTTTCTTTTAATTTCAACAGCGATGTGTTGAGTCTTTTGCAAATAGTTCCATGTTTCAGGACGAAATATGAAAATTGCCAAGTCGTATATTTGATTTCATAATATTGGGCTACAGTGCCAAACCTTTCTTTTATCTTGCCGATTTTTTGTTCTATTTTGGACGATTTATTTGCTCTGCCATTTTTAATCTGGTGGTGTAATTTTTCTAACTCGGCCTCCATTCTTTCTTCCTTACGATTACGCATTGCCTGTTCTTTCTCTTTGCGGCCTTGGCTCTTGCATAATAAATAAACAATATTATCAATAGATTTTGTTAAGACCTCCACCTTTTTACTAGAGCATCTCCCTGAGATTACTTCAAATTTTTTGGTCTGAAAATCTTCTATAAATTGATTTTCTTCATTGTTGCGACACATCACGATATATTTTAAATTTTTATAGCTTTGCAAAAGCTCCATATTCTTTTTCGACACCATACCTCTATCGAAAATAATTGTTGGCATTGGTTTGTTGCTAAAATCACTCTTCAATCCTGCTAAAATTATACTCAAAGACCTGGTATCTGACATTTTGCCATCAAATACTCTATGATGTCGTATAAATCCATCCCCATCCAGCATCAGTGCCACTACTACCTGGGGGCAATCACTCCTCTTTTCCTTCTGGTTTTTACTATATTGGGCCTTGGGATTATTTGCACATACACCCTCAAAATAGGTATTTGTCAGATCGTACAAAAATATGCAATCATCCAAACTGAATAAATTCTTTTCACGTTGATATAAACTTTCCTCAATATGTGACTGATTTTTCAACAATTTATCTGAAATTCGATAAAAGCGGTCATGGCCAAATTGCATGGAATCAATCCCGAAAATCTCGTCAACGGCTATCGTCTGCATCCATGGAATAATCCCGTACTCGCTGTCCTGTGCAATCAATCGGTTCAATACCGAAATCTGAGCCGTTTTCACCTCGCTTTCCTTAAATCCACACTCACGCAACATCTCGGAAAATTTTAATTGTTTCAAAATATTAACACCGATCAGTAATGGCCCTAATTCCCGATCATATCCATGGATTACATCGTCTATGAAAATCTCAGCAGTACGTTGATCAGACTCTTTAAATTTACATACCCGTTGACGGGCTGAATCCCATTTCCCCTCTGTTTGAATCTTTTTGACCACATAATCAGCATATCGAATCAAGTGCATATCATTAACCAGCAAAGACATCTGACCGGAAAGCCGTTCTTTTACAATGCGGGCAACCTCTTTGCGATCTATTTTTGGAATTAGAAATTTGGTACCCAAGGATACTATTAATTTATGCCTGGGCCCTTTTGGGGTACGAATACTTTCATATAGCTGCAACACAGGGGATTTGGAATTCCTGGAATGAGTATCTTTGAAAAACATTTTGCCCTCCGATAAATATCATAAAATATATTATTGGAAAGCATAGTGAATTGTCAAGAAAAAATACCAATATACAGCGACCCACACAGCCACTACATTTATATATAAAAAAATTTTATCTACAATATCAACAGGTTACAAAAACAGCTCAAACAGAGAATTTTGATTAACTTATTGATAATAAAGAATAAATATAATTGACAAAAAAATTATATTGCTGCAAAGTGCGAAATGAGGGCTAAGTAGTTACCCTTTTTTATTTTGCGTGATA
>JAYENH010000574.1:0-2470 GCA_034721995.1 Bacteroidota bacterium | reverse complement strand
CATCAATATAGCTTTTTACGGCTGTTGCTTTAATACTACCCTTTGAAATGAATATTCTCTTCTCACGACTTGCTATCTTTATTTCTTTTGGTATTTGAGAGCTTAGCCTCATTCTATTGAAAAGCAATGTCCCTGTGATATAAGCAATTCTTTTTCCATTTCGGAAAAGATAAGGCTTGATCACTTCTTCTTCATTTGGTTTTAATTCTCCAAAAGCTGTTTGTTTTGGCTTATAAAAAATCCCTGTCGATATTCGTTTTATTTTTCCTTTTTTTATTAATCTTTCAATGGTTTTTGCAGTTGCAGGATATTCATCTTTTTTGATTGAAAGGTCTTGATAAGTAAATGTATTGCCTACTATTATCTTATTGATTTTCTTTTCTGTTTCTTTCGCAATGTTCATTCTGCAAATATAGCAAATTTTATCATTTGTCAAGTATTACGCTCAAAATACTTGACACAATGGCTCTTTGATGCAATAATGCCCAACAAACAAACATAAAAAAGCAGAGGCAGGGCATGTGCCGTTGGTCGGGCACAGGGCCTTGTCTTTACAATAGAATGCTACGTCTCTATATAAATTATTTTCCAAGCGAAATTTTTTGATATTTCATCATTTCGTTTGATTCGAGTTTAATAATATAAATTCCGGGGGCACATTTTGCATTGGATGTATTTGTGCCATCCCAAATAATTGAATGATTTCCTGCAGGTTTTGAGCCTGAGACAAGAATACGGACCAATGCACCATTGTTATTATAGATAGCTAACTTAACTTCTGATTTTTTATGCAGATAATAATCAATTTGTGTATGGTCGGAAAAAGGATTTGGATATGCTTCTAAATCTTTCTTGCTTTCTATTTCCGATATTCCTATATCGTCAATAACTACAATAGATGCATAACAAATATCGCTACTTGTACTATCAGAAACCACCAAAGAAACTGTATAAACTCCGATAGTTTGGTAAATGTGAATTGGGTTTTGCATGGTGTCAGTTATTCCGTCGCCAAAATTCCAGAGCCAACTTGTTGGGTTACCGGTTGTGAGGTCGGTAAATTGGATTGTGTCGCCGAGGGTGATTGTTGTGTCGGAGGCTGAGAAGTTCGCTACCAAATATTGTGAGAGTTTTAAAATATAAATATCCATCACTCCATTTGAACTTAGATTATAAGTTCCACTGCCCGGGTCAAAATCGACAGTACCATAGAAATATCCTGTTGTATAAACATTTCCGGAAGCATCTAAGGCTATGGAAAATCCCCATTCAGAACTGCTGCCACTCATTGATTTTGCCCAAACAAAATTTCCGGAAGCATCTAATTTCGAAATAAAAATATCATACTCTCCATTCGAACTTAGATTATGTGTTCCGCTTCCCGGGTCAAAATCGGCAGTATCCAGGAAACTTCCTGTTGTATAAACATTTCCGGAAGCATCTATGGCTATGGAATTTCCGCCGTCAGAACTGCTGCCACCCATGTTTTTTGCCCAAACAAAATTTCCGGAAGCATCTAATTTCGAAATAAAAATATCTCCGCATCCATTCGAAGTCAAATTATAAGTTCCACTTCCCGGGTCAAAATCGACAGTACTACTATAGAAATATCCTGTAGTATAAACATTTCCGGAAGCATCTAAGGCTATGGAATATCCACGGTCATCACTGCTGCCACCCATCGATTTTGCCCAAACAAAATTTCCTGAAGCATCTAATTTCGATATAAAAATATCATAGTCTCCATTCGAACTTAGATTATATGTTCCGCTTCCCGGCTCAAAATCGGCAGTACCACAGAAAATTCCTGTTGTATAAACATTTCCTGAAGCATCTATGGCTAAAGCAAAGCCATTGTCATCAAAGCTACCACCCATCGCTTTTGCCCAAACAAAATTTCCGGAAGCATCTAATTTCGATATAAAAATATCATCGTATCCATTATTCGAACTTAAAATATAAGTTCCACTGCCCGGGTCAAAATCGGCAGTACCTTCGAAATGTCCTGTTGTATAAACATTTCCGGAAGCATCTATGGCTATGGAATATCCCTCGTTCCAATCGCTACCACCCATGTTTTTTGCCCAAACAAAATTTCCGGAAGCATCTAATTTCGAAATAAAAATATCATCCCGTCCATTCGAACTTAAATTATAAGTTCCGCTTCCCGGGTCAAAATCTACAGTACCATAGAAATATCCTGTTGTATAAACATTTCCGGAAGCATCAACGGCAACAGATTTTCCTTGATCATAATCTGGCCCCCCAAATCCGGCCGCCCATTCAAATTGTGGGTCTTGTGCTTGCAGCTTTGTGCTAATGCACATTATGGCTATTGCCATTGTAAAAATTGTAAATGTTTTTTTCATAATAATTAATTTAGATTATTGATATTTATGTTTCAAAATACTTTGCATGTAATGTCCACGAATTTAGGGTATTTTTCATAAAGCAAAAAAATTAGTTTACC
>JAYENH010000573.1:0-2478 GCA_034721995.1 Bacteroidota bacterium | reverse complement strand
ATATAGTAGAGCGTCCTGTTGCAGTAAATGGCAAAGTTGAAATCAGGCCAATGATGTACATTGCCCTATCCTACGATCACAGAATTGTAGATGGAAAAGATTCGGTTGGTTTTCTTGTAAAAGTGAAGGAGTTTATTGAATCGCCTCACAAAATGTTATACAATGGATCAAACCCTGATGATTTATTGTTAGGTATTTAATTTTACTTCGGTCTTCCATCTTCGGTCTTCCATCTTCTACCCAAGCTCACTAATCCTTTCGAGCTGGGCTTTATCAATAATTTTTATTTTTCGGCCATCAATAAAAAGAACCTTTTCGTCAACGAAATTACCAAGTGTACGAATAGCATTAGAAGTAGTCATGTTCGACAGGTTGGCAAGGTCTTCTCTCGAAAGATAAACTTTAAGCGTAACATTATCATCCTCAAAACCATAAGTATCTTTAAGGAATAATAAGGATTCTGAAAGCCTTCCCCTAATATGTTTTTGTGTCAGGGTAATTGTACGATGATTTGAATATCCCAACTCGGAAGCAAGAATGTGAATGAATTTAATGGCCAGTGAAGCATTAGCTTTAAGTGCCTTATAAACACTATCCTTGTTTAAAACACAAACCGAACAATCTTCGATAGCTAAAGCAGTACCATTATATTTTTGGTTTGCAAACATTGCCCTGAAACCAATAAAACCCACCGGCCTGACTAAACGCACAATTTGCTGTTTGCCCCCAACGCCTTCTTTATATATTTTTACTTTACCACCTAAGAGACAAATTAATCCTGTAGGCTTACCCCCTTCTTTATAAATTATCTCTCCTTTTTTATAGAAGGAACATGTGTGATCCCCCATTAGGGTTTCTTTTTCTTTCTGAGGCAGAGAATAAAAAACCGACTCCTTGTTTTCAAGGCAGTGATGGCAATTCTTTTCCCTATTCAATTTAGTCCTTCCCAATTATATGTTTTATAAGTATGTTTTACAACATCAAAAGTAATTATTGTATATTGAATTACAAAGGACATTTTTTTATTATCTTGTGTAAGCGTAAAAAAAACAACAAAAGACAAATTATTTTATCATATATTTGCTGCAATAATAATCCTAAATTTATTTACGTATGAGAAAATTTACTTTAGTACTCGTTTTAATTGCTTTAATAAGCAATGGTTTTGCCCAGAATAGTTGGGCACCCTTAAAGCCCGAATGTCAGACTTCTGAGGTTCAGCATTTTACAACAGCCGAATGGCAAGACTTTATGACAACAAAAGCCTTTGGTGATACTATTTGGTCAGAGGATTTTGGAGGAGGAGCCATACCTGCCGGATGGACAAATGTTGATAATAGTGGGTTAAGCCATGAATGGATATGGTATAATGATCCTTCGCCAGGTTATGGTGGGCAGTATTCCGGAAACGTAGACCCATTTAATTCTACAACTGTAAACAATGGTTATATGCTACTTCCCGGAGATGGATATAATACTCCTGGAACCCCATCCACATTTGTTAATATGGATGCTTATGTTATAGCAGGCCCTATCAATTGTGATACTGCTTCGTCAGTAATGTTGAAATTCGAGCAGTATTTCAGGTATTGCTGTGGTACTCCTGTTATGAATGTATCGGTAAGTGTTGATAATCTAAACTGGGTCGATTATGATGCTACCTTTGGCTTATCAGGGAATACTGTTTCTGACAATCCTGATATAGTTTATATCAACCTTACTCCTATTGCTGCAGGTGAGCAAACAGTTTATATTAGGTTTTATCAAACCGATGTATCGCATTATTATTGGGCTATAGATGATATCGCTTTAATTACAGCTCCACAGAATGAAATTAAGTTTGCAAAAGTTTATCATTCGCAATATGTTGACACATGGGGCTTAACAGGATCTTTTTCGAGAGTACCATCAAACCAGATTATGGCGATTTGGGCACAAGGTAATATATTGAATTATGGCGATATGCCACAGCATAATGTAACTTTCGAAACTACAATATTTGATGGCTCAAATACAGTGGTCTTCAATGAAACCGCCGATACAGTTATTCTATCATTTGCCGATACAGCTGAGCTTGAAATTGCCAGTGTTTACACACCTCCTGTAACACCTGATGTTTATACCGTAGCTCATGAATGTTATCAACTCGAAGTTGATGAAGTACCGGAAAATAACCTGTCTGATACTACAGACTTTGAAATTACCTCAAACAATATTTTCTCAAGAGACAGACATCCTCAACGCTGGACAGGTGGAATTGTTGCAGTTGAGAATTTCACTGGTGGAGGTGATGGCGATTTCCTCGGTGTTGAATATTATCTTACCAATACTGATACCGTTAACTCTATTTCAGTATATATTGATTATCGTACAACTGTGGGTACTACAATTTTAGGCCAGGTTTATTTAGATGCTGCCACACCTACACTGGTAATCGAATCGGAAGAGTTTTTAATTGAAGAGGAACATATTGGAACA
>JAYENH010000572.1:0-2481 GCA_034721995.1 Bacteroidota bacterium | reverse complement strand
CTATAAAAGGTGGTAATAGTAGTAAACTTAACCATTGGGCTTTCGTTATGTTAACCATTAATCCTACTTTGTTTGCGTCAAAGAATGAGTAAGATACAGCCGATATACATTATATTCATGTTGTTGGGCGGACTGCTATTATTATTTTTAGTAGCTCCGCTAACCGGAATGATTCTTTCAACATCACCGGATAGCTTCTTTGAGACGATGCAGAATAAAGAAGTTACCGGAAGTATCAAACTAACCATATTGACCTCCCTTGGAGGTACGTTGTTTTTTGCATTTCTCGCCATTCCATTGGCTTACCTGATGGCAAGAAAAGAATTTCCAGGAAAGAAAATAATCTCAGGACTTATTGATCTTCCAATAGTTATTCCTCACTCGGCTGCAGGTATAGCTGTACTGGGTTTTATTTCCCGGGATACTGTCCTTGGGAAAGCAGCCGATTCTATTGGTCTTAACCTGGTTGGTCATCCAATAGGCATTGCACTTGCCATGGCTTTTGTAAGCATACCTTTTCTGTTTAATGCCGCCCGTGATGGATTTGAAGCAGTACCCGAACGCTTGGAGAAAGTGGCTTTGAACCTAAAAGCTTCACCGGCCAAAGTCTTTTTTACAGTATCCCTACCCTTAGCATCAAGAAATATATTATCTGGTTTTATAATGATGTTTGCTCGGGGCATGAGCGAATTTGGTGCAGTAGTAATTGTAGCTTACCATCCAATGATTACCCCGGTACTGGTTTACGAATGGTTTACCAGTTACGGTTTAGCTTATGCACGCCCGGCAGCTGTTTTATTTATAATTATTTGTCTGGTGTTTTTTGTACTGTTAAGGCTTTTAGTAAAAGATAAGGAGAGAAGTAGCAATGCTTGAATTAAAAAATATTAGCAAAAGGTTTGGCGACTTTGCCTTGAACAATATTTCTTTAAACATTAAGGAAAAAGAATACTTCGTGATACTTGGTATTTCAGGTGCTGGAAAATCTGTTTTACTTGAATTGATTGCAGGTCTCTTGAGGCCTGATTCTGGCTCGATTTTTCTATCGGGCAAGGATATCACCGGTGAAAAAATACAAAATCGCGATGTAGGTATTGTATTCCAGGATTTTGGTGTTTTTCCGCACATGTCGGTTCTTCAAAACATCATGTACCCATTAAGAAACATTGGTGTTACAAAAGCCAATGCAAAAGTAACTGCACATCGTTATGCTAAATTAATGAACATTGAGCATCTGCTTCAAAGAATGCCTCAAACCCTTTCGGGGGGCGAAAAACAGAGAGTTGCTTTGGCCAGGACTATTGTCCTTGAACCGGATTACCTGCTGCTCGACGAACCATTAGCTTCAGTTGATGCTCAGTTAAAAGATGAATTGCGTTCCTTGTTACGTAAAATTAACAGAATGGGGATTACCATTGTGCATGTCACCCATGATTATGAGGAAGCTGTTTCGCTGGCCGAACGGGTTGCAGTAATTTATCGTGGAAGCCTAATACAGTCAGGTACATCAAAAGAAGTATTTCATAATCCCAAATCGAAATTTTTGGCTCGTTTCACCGGCATAAAAAACTTCTACAATGCAGAAGAAGTTGAAAAGAATATATCTGCTGCCGAAGGAAAAGTGAATATTCATCATTATAAAGACACCGATGCAAAAAAAGGTTGTTTGCTTTTTCGCAGTGAAGATGTTATCGTTTCAACCAGCCTGAATCTGTCGAGCACTTTAAATAATTTTAAAGGAGGGATAATAGATGTTTTTCCTTGTGCTCACGGTATGGAACTGCTAATCGATATTGGTATTAATGTTACTGCCCATGTTACAAACGAATCGGTTGAAAATCTCGCCTTACGAATAGGAACACAAGTTTGGATTAGTATAAAGTCAACGGCAGTTAAGTTTATTCCTAAGGAGTAGAATTATTGTACTTTATTTAATATCAGTAAGTAGATCTGGGAGCATTATTGCCAGCTCTAATTAGAATGCTGGTGATATATTTTCATTGTCCCTTTACAATAGTAAGGTCTCAAAAGCAGAACGGGAAGTATTTCTGGCTTCAAGGGGTTCTACATTTGTCTCTTCGAGTTCACAAAAGGTTCTTAACTCCACATCATTCAATTGATTGTGGAGTTTGTTTTTTATAAAACCTGACAGGACAATGCTTGCAGAAAGTATCCGAACGGAGATGAATATCTTTAAATTTTATTTGAAGCCATTAGATTTGAGCGGGAGTAATTCTTGTAGTTTATTGATTTTATAATCATGAATTTCGGTAAGTGTATGCTTTTAACCATAGTTAATACCATCCATTAAATACCGAAGAATGAGTAAAATGAATTAAGAAAGCTGATAATAAATAGTTGTTTGTCAGGCAAGTTTCTAATACATTCCTATATTTTCAAGATGAGAAAATTTGTTGTTTACAGGTTTTATTTGTGCTTATTTCCGTAATGCTTTTACTTCGCTCACAAGCTCTCCCTGAT
>JAYENH010000571.1:0-10701 GCA_034721995.1 Bacteroidota bacterium | reverse complement strand
CCGCCCGTTCCATTGTTGACATAATACATTGAATTTGCCACGTTGTTAATGTTGTTAATGCTAATCGGTATTGGTGTTCCAGGGATTAGGGCAATATTCAGGTTGTTGTAATCAGGATAGCCGGCATTTGGACTGGGTCCGCTAATAAAAATTCCAAACACATCATTAAATGAGCTATTTACCCATTCAAGATATTCATCGGATCCAAAAACCACCGATAATTTATAAACGCTATCACATGAAATTATGTCGTACTCCAGAATAGACGCATCGTTTGTTGTGTTAGGGATTAGTGCATTTAACAACGCACTACTTGGCCCATTAGAATTATAACTGATACTTCCTGAATTATTTGGGCCTGAAGCATTATCAGCTTTCCCACTTGTGAGGATTAAGCCATTGTCCATTAAAAAATTTGAAGCCTGAGTCGAAAAATGACCAAACGATTGTGGATCGCCAATGTAGTTTATGTTAAACACTTCGGTGGCCGAATTTTCGAGGTACACCACCGGGTCGAAACTTCCAAAAATTGAGGAAGGGGTTACTGAAATGGGTTGTCCAAGAATTGTAAAAGTCGTGATAGTGAAAATAGAAATTATAAGAACCTGACAGATTATTTTCATCATAGTTGATTTTATTGAGATTTCATCCTTTTAACCTCAGACAGTAAAGTCTACATTTTCGTTGTATTTAGATTGCATTATTTCAATCACCTTTTTCATATTATTCCACCACTATTTTCCACACCCGGATAAATCCGGGTGTTGTCGCAAGATAGGAACGCTTATTGTTCCACCACCAGTTTCCATACCCAGTTCTTTTCTTTTTGCTGTACTTTCAAATAATAAATTCCAGGCACGACCTGCCTCATTTTTATTTCTTCAGAAAGTTGCCCATCAAAATTTGATATTTTTTTCTGATAAATTACTTGTCCGATAGAATTAAAAATCTGTATTCTCAAATCATCCTTTGACGCTAAATTTCCCGTTAGGAAAAAAGTACCCTTATTGGGGTTTGGATAGATTTGGATATTTGGGTTTTCTCCAATTTCTTCAATATCGAAAGTGAAAATTTGAAGGAAAGAAGTATCCGCGCCGCACTGGTTTGTCGAAATTAAAGTTGCGGTGTACCACATATTTTGGTTCAATACAGGATAATTATGTTCGGGGTTTGTTTGGTACGAGAGGGGCGAGCCATCGCCAAAATTCCATGTATACCAATAGGAGTTCTGCGATTGGTTTGTAAACTGGACGTGGTTGAATGCCTCGAAAAAGTTAAAATTTGCGATTGCTTCTTCCTGGTCTGTAACCCAAACAGAGTCGATAATTGTGCAGCCAATTGTATCGGTAATCAATAAGGTGTGCAGTCCCAACGAATCAATTGCAACGGTATCGGTAACAAAACCATTGCTCCAAAGGTAGTTGTAGGTTTGTTCGTTGCCACCATTAAGAGTAAGGCTTATGCCGGGGCATTTTGTGGTGTCATCAGGAAGTACAGTAATTGGAAGCGGATAAAAATCAGGTGATAATTCGAGGGTGTCTTCGATTGTGCAATTGGACAAAGTTACCGTAAGCAGGTAACTTGAGGGGACGATATTGTACAAGCAATTGTCGGTTGAGCCGTTTCCCCATAAGTATGCAAATGATGGATCAAGCTCGACGAGCAGGCTGTCGCCGGGACAAATAATGGTGTCGAGATTTTCAAAATAATTCATATCCTGATAAAAAATATGGATTGTGTCGTACCAATTGCAGTATCCATTGGCCAGGGTAAGTTGTACGGAATATTCGCCCGCCTGGTCAACCAATAGCGAGGTATCGGAAACTCCTGTCGACCAATCTCCAAATATGGATAAACCGATATTGGTTGTGCAAATAATTGAAAAGCGACAAGGATGCCAAACACAAAAAGGGTAAATCTAATTTTCATAGGTTCTGGTTATTTATGTGCGTTAGTCAAATTAATTTCAACACCGAAATTACGAAATAATAAATTATAAAGGATATTGAATTGAAACTTTTTTCAAAAAATACAAATTCCATTTTCGGCTTATACTCCTTAATTCATGTCTTTTTCATATAAGGTAGATATGAAAAAGACAAAAGGTTGCATCGGAAAATCCTGTTTTTTTTTCAAGCTACTCTCACATTTCCCTCAGTCCCTCCCTCACCTTTTGCCTTTTTAAAATTCTTTTCTTTACTTTTGTACTGAAATTAAAACATCGGGCATAATGAAAAAACTTCCAATTGGCAGACAGGAATTTTCAAAAATAATTAATGATAATTGTATATATGTTGATAAAACAAAATATATCTACGAACTTCTGCAGCAGGAGTATTTTTTTCTTTCGCGCCCGCGCCGTTTCGGAAAGTCATTGCTGCTAAATACAATAAAAGAAATATTTTTGGGCAACAAAGAATTGTTCAAGGGTTTGTGGATTTACGATAAGATAGACTGGCAAATTCATCCGGTAATTAAAATTTCATTTGCAAATATTGATTATGGAAATTTAGGGCTTTCCCTTGCAATTAATAACGAACTCGATATAATTGCCAGAAAGAACAATATACAGCTTGAGGCCAACACTGAAGGGCCAAAATTCAGGGAGTTGATAGAGAAATTATCAGGAAAAGAAAAAGTTGTTATACTGATAGACGAATACGACAAGCCCATTATTGATTATCTCGACAATCTTGTCAAAGCAGAAGAAAACCGCGAGACTTTAAAAAAATTCTATTCAATAATAAAAGATGCCGATCAATATATCAGGTTTTTCTTTATAACAGGAGTTTCAAAATTCAGTAAGGTCTCAATATTTTCCGATTTGAATAATTTGGAAGATATTACATTAGACAGAAACTTTGCTGCTATGCTTGGATGGACACAGGAAGAACTTGAAAACTATTTTCCTGAACATATCTTGAATGTGCAAAAACAATATTCGAAGTATTACACCGATATTAAACCAGTAATAAAAGAGTGGTACAATGGATACTCGTGGGACGGAGAAAATTTCGTTTATAATCCCGTATCATTACTTAATTTGTTCCGAAAACGAATTTTTAATAATTATTGGTTCAGTACAGGAACCCCTACATTCTTAATAAAATATATTAAGGAAAAACATTACACCGCTTTTGATATTGAACAAAGAGAGATCAATACAGACCTGTTGGAAAAATATGATTTAAAGAATATGACGTTGCTGCCATTATTGTTTCAAACAGGATATTTAACAATAAAAAAGTACGATATTTTTAAAAATACAATAACATTAGATTATCCAAACAAAGAGGTGGCAAATGCGTTTACAGCTCATATTATTTCGGAATTGACAATCGGAAAGTTAGATAAAACCGACATCCTGTTGGTTGATATAGTAAACTCATTTATCAACAATAATATCGAAATATTTATTAGTAATATAAATACACTTCTCAAAAGTATCCCATATACAATAATCGAAGAAAAAGAAAAATACTACCACTCACTTTTTTATATGATAATGCGAATGGTGGGTTTTAAAATCGAATCGGAGATATTGACCATCGACGGCAGGATCGATTCGGTTGTTAAAACCAATAAGGAAATATACATAATTGAATTTAAAATAAACCAGAGTGCCGAAAAAGCCATCGAACAGATAAAAGAAAAAGGATATGCCGAAAAATACTTAGATGATAAACGCCCCAAAATATTGCTGGGCATAAATTTCGATACCAAAACCCAAAAGGTAGATGATTATAAATTGTACGAGATGAGTTAAAAAGCCGGACATAGCGAATTATCCGAAAGCAAAAACAAAGCGTGATTTTTCATTTACACCAAAATTGTTTATCCTGTTAAATAGTGCTTGCACTAAAACATCTAAAAGTCTGAAGCCTGAAATAGATGCATTTTTTTTGAAACCCAATAATTTATTGCTCGTAACAACATTTACGCATTTAGTGGAAATGTTGTGCTATAAGGAATCAAAAATATTAATTGTACGTAGCAATACAGGAATTCGAAAAAATATATATGAAGAGGCTAATTCTAATAAGCATACTGCTCTCGGCATTTTTAAGTAATCTTGCCCAACCAAACGATGGAAAACATTATATGATTCCTGATATAGGCACACCCGGATATGCTACGAAAATTGAAATAATTAGTAAATATTCGCCCTTAAGCCTGGATCCTGCCGATTCGCTTTACTTTACTAATACATCCAGTTTTTTTCTGGGTAGCAGCAGTTTGTTCAGTAATAACATCGGAGATTCGCTTAGGGTAGTTTGCGAAAATGCTGCCGATTATTCAAAAGTAAGTATAGGCCCGGTTTGCGTTGGTTGGGATGGACAACTGATTTCAGCCCATATTTTTGTTCACGAAAATATTAGCTCTAATTCATATAATTGGGCGCAGCTCGATAATACTTACAAAATTCCTATTGGTGTGATGGTTAGTGGCAATTACCAATTTGTCGACACCTTTTACATTGTTCAACCACAGCCGGCCTTGATTTCGGTTTCACCAACCATTACAATTGGTAGCGGTGCAGGTTCAGGAATCCGGTCTCCGCGGGGCGCAATGATTTTCGAAAGTTTTAGTATTACAGGAACAGGTATGGACTATCATGTTTCTACTTCCGATTGCGATCCTTATCTCGAAGGGAATCAAGGATATTTACCGGTAAATATTATAAGTTTGGGCAATTTAACAATAGGGCCAAATACTCATTTAAGTCTTGATGCATACTTGAAAGATGCTGCACCCGGTGGAGGTGGCGGCGGGGCAGGCTCGGTTAATGGCGATGGTGGAAATGGGTTTACAGCTGGCGGCTACAGTTGCACTCCACAACCCTTCGATTCAACTACTGTTTATAACAAATCGGGCGAATCATCAGGAAAAATTATTCCATCACCCCAATCAAATAACACAACACTCGAAGGAAATTATAGCCTTAATGGAATTCCCGGTGGCCTTGGTCGTTGCGATCAGGGTGGGGGAGGAGGAACAGGCCATCCGCTTGGATATAGTGGTGCTTATGGCGAAGTATATGCTGCCAATTTAAACCCCAATGCTTTTCCCGGAATGTACGGAGGAGGAAGTGCAGGTGGTGAAATTAATGCACCTGCCGATACTCTCGATCCTACTGATGTTGATAGCCTAAACATGCCCTTTGGTGGCGGTGGTGGCGGAAATGGCAGTATGGGCGAAAAAGGCGAAGCTAACTATAATTCCAACGGTGGAAAAGTAACCGGTAACAAATTCATTGTACCTTTTGGCGGTGGCTCAGGAGGAGGTGCCGGTAATGTTTGGTCGCTATATCCGGGAGGAAGCGGTGGCGGCGGCGGCGGTGGCATCGCTTTGTATAGCTATAAATCGACAAATATTGGAAACATCTCGGCAAATGGTGGAAACGGGGGAAATGGTTTAGTGCCTTATGCCAGTGTAGTTGGAGATAGAGGAGCATCAGGCGGTGGCGGTGGCTCAGGAGGTAGTATTATTATAGGGGCAAAAATCAGCAATACCGGTTCAAATTCTTTCGAAGTCGATGGTGGCGAAAAAGGTTTGGGCGATCAGCAGGATACAATTATTTCGCACGATGGTGGTAATGGTGGAAGTGGCCGTATTAGGATCGATGGCAATTACCCGAACTTCACAAATCAAACCGATTCAACTACATTCAGCAATGGACCTACAATAGATGATATTTCGCTTGTTCAACCCAATTTTACACTTACAGGTACCGGCAATGGCGAAAACATACGTATCTATATAAAACCCACCGGTATTAACTGGTATCTTGCAGGCACAACAAATAACTATTCAGGTTCAACATGGTCGATCAACCTTAGCCTCGATACTATTATTAATACATATTATATTGTAGCTATTCAGGAAAATCCTGTCAACAACAACGAATTTTATATTTACGAACCTTCATGGGTACTATCGCAAGTGTCAAGTAATATTATTCATGTTAATGAACCACCAATTGCTGCCGATGATTCATTAAATTTATTTGAAGGAGATACAGCGTCGGTAAACGTGCTTGCTAACGATTTCGATCCTTATGGCGGTCAGCTTGGAGTTACAATACTCAATGGCCCCTATAACGGGCAAGCTCTTGTATTGTCAAATAATAATGTTGAATATATCCCAAACAACAACTATTTTGGTTTAGATACAATTCAGGTAATAATTTGTGATGGTCTGGCCTGCGATACTTCTTTTATTTATATTCAGGTTTTCGAGCAAAACGATCCACCAATTACCGAGGCAGATTTTGTTGTTACCGACGAAGATATTCCGGTTTCCGTATTTCCTCTTCTAAACGATTACGATCCCGATCCTCTTGATATTTTAATTATTTCTGGTATTGCAGAAGCCCCGATACATGGAACATATCAAATTCTTTCCGATTCGCTTATTCTTTATACCCCCGACTTAAATTATTACGGACAGGACTTTCTGATTTATGAAGTGTGTAATACCATATATTTTCCATGCTCGACCGATACAATATTTTTCACCATAAATCCGGTTAACGACAGCCCTGTTGTATTTTTACCGGGTACAAGTACTATTACCAACGAAATTCTTACAACTACATTAGAAGATACACCTGTTACATTTTGTTTCGATTTTTTCGATTTCGATGGCGATATTGTAAGCATCAGCGATTGGTATCTGCCAAACCCCAATGGTATTGTTATCGATACACTTACCGATTCGATTTGTATAACTTATATGCCCGATGAAAATTTCAATGGCTTAGATACCGTTGAAGTTTATTTTTGCGACGATCAGGTAAATTTACTTTGCGATACTGTTCTTTTAATTATTGATGTAATTCCTGTAAATGATAGTCCCGTAGTATTTTTGCCCGGAACAACAACTCCTGCCGACGTAATTATTACAAGCACTCCGGAGGATACGCCCATCACTTTTTGTTTCGACTTTTTTGATTACGATGGCGATACTGTGGCCATTTCAGGGTGGTTTTTGCCCAACCCCAACGGAATTGTAATTGATACTCTTACTGATTCAATTTGTATAACTTATATGCCGGATGCAAATTTCAACGGCCTCGATTCGATAGAAGTATACTTTTGCGACAATCAGCCCAATGCAAATTGCGACACGGTGTGGCTGATAATTGATGTGTTGCCGGTAAATGACTGTCCGCTTGTTTTCCTGCCGGGAACAACAACAGCTACCGATATTATTTTTACAACTATTCCTGAAGATTCTGTATTGACTTTTTGTTTCGATTTTTTCGATATCGATATGGATACTGTTTCAATTTCGGGATGGAACCTTATGGTGCCCAACGGAATTGTTATCGACACACTCTCCGATTCTATCTGTATAACTTATTTGCCCAACGAAAACTTTTTTGGCCTCGATTCAATTGCTGTCTATTTTTGCGATAACAACAGTAACCCGCTTTGCGATACAGTACTTTTAATAATTGATGTAACGCCTGTTAATGACTGTCCGGTAATTATCGACCCGGTTAGCCAGTTGCCTGCCGACACATTATTCGAAATTGCCACTTCATCAATTCCCCAAATAATTTGTTTAGATGCATTCGATGCCGATAACGATTCTTTATTTATTCAGTCAGTTGTGTTTCAAACGATGCCCGGAAATGGAACAATTAATCTCGATCCCCCCGATGATACATGTTTTGTGTATACCTCCGATACACTTTTTAGCGGCTTCGATACTGTTCAGGTAATTATTTCTGATGGCCTTTTAACCGACACTATAATTATAGTAATCAATGTAATCCCTTTCAACAATCCACCTCTGGTAATTAATGAAGATGGTTCGGTTTCAACATTTTTGCGTGATACAACTTTAGAGGAAGAAGCCATTGTAATTTGTATCGAACCTTATGATGTTGACGGGCATAGTGTTTCGATCGATACAATTTATTCAACAACGGGAATGGCCTTGATAATTGATACCGTCCTCACCGATTCTTGTTTCGTTTATAAACCGGCACAGGGATTTGTGGGTTCCGATACTGTCGAAGTGAAAATTTGTGATGATGGATCGCCGGCAGTGTGTAACATTATCCCGGTATATATCGAAGTGATGGAAATAAACGATCCGCCCATCATTTTAAACGAGCCTGATACAATATACACACAAACCAACGAAGACACGCCTTTGGAGATATGTTTCGAGGCTTTCGACGAGGAAAACGATTCGCTGGCTTTCTCCGATAGTTCTATATCGCTAACAGGAAATGGTGGTTTATTACCCGTACCACCACTCGAAGATTTATGTATTGAATACACTCCAAACAGCAATTTTTGGGGCATCGATACATTAATTGTTTATCTATGCGATAACGGGATTCCTTCCTATTGTGATTCGGTATTGATTATTATTGATGTTATTCCAGTAAACGATCCCCCCCTTGCGAACAATCTTATGGTTACAGCATATATAGATCGTACTATTGAAATTGACCTGAGTAATAATGTTTATGATCCCGACGACGAAATATATGTTTTATCGTTTTCAATTATTGACTCAAGCAAATACGGGATTATTGAAAATTATAGTGGGCTATTGGAATATACACCAAAAACAGGATACAACGGGCAGGACACATTAGTATATAAGGTATGCGATGACGAAGGTTTATGCGATGAAGCTTATATTTTTATTTTGGTTGACTATGAAATATTTTTACCAAATGCTTTTTCTCCTAATGGTGATGGGATTAATGATTATTTTGAAATATTGCACTTAGAAAATTTCACCGACGAATTTGATATGCCCCTGCCAAATAAGATGGAGGTTTTCAATCGGTGGGGTAATTTGGTTTTCAGCATCGAAGGATACAACAACGATGATCCCTCCAAGCGGTGGAGCGGACAATCGAACACATCTTTGAAACGAACAGTAGTTGGCGAAAAACTACCCGAGGGTACTTACTTTTACTACTTTACCATAAAAAATGCAGGAATCAGGGAATCATCTTTTGTAATAATAAAATACTAATGACAGCAAAACAAATACATATCATACTTAAAAAAGCGAGGGTCAGCGGTTTTGTTTTATTGCTGTTAACACTTTTTGCCTTGCATGGTATTTCGCAAAACACCTATCGGTTCTCACAATATATGTTCAACGAACTGTCGGTTAATCCGGCATATGCAGGTACAAAAAATGCTATTGTGGGCAATCTGATATATCGCAACCAATGGATGGGTATCGAAGGACAGCCCACAACACAAATACTTAGTTTACAGTCTCCCGTCAGGAGTAAAAAAATAGGGTTGGGGGCTTTGTTGTACAAAGATAATATTGGCATACAAAACGATGTTGGTATGTATTTGAGCTATGCTTATCATATTAGGTTTGATCAATCATATTTGTCGTTTGGCCTTCAGGCAGGGATGATCAATAAAAAAATAAATTGGAACGAAATAGAAACAGCCTCCCAAAGATTGAATGGAGAGCCTGATCCTGTTTTCCCTTTGGTAGCACAGGAATTTTGGATGCCAAATTTTGGCTTTGGGGCATATTATTATTCCGAGCAATATTACATCGGTATGTCTATGCCTCGAATCCTTGCCAATGAATTGCCTGTCGACAATCAATTTGCCGATCTCTTTACTTTGTCTACGGCACAAATACATTTATTTATAACGGCAGGTTATGTGTTTTATCTTAAAAATGGAATTGCTTTTAAACCTTCGTTGCTATTTAAGCGAGTAAAAAATACTCCTTCGCAACTTGATTTGAATATGAATATATTCCTTGCCAATGGTTTGAATTTTGGTTTAGGGATTCATTTTAAAGATTCTTATGTTTTCATGTTAGGGTACAGCCTTAGCGAAAATCTCAGGCTAAGTTACAGTTTCGATTTAACGGTAAGTAATTTGGCTTATAACAACCCTGTTACAAACGAAATAGTTCTTAGTTATATGATACATTCAAAAAATGACAGGATTATATCGCCTCGTTATTTTTAATTAATTTCGATAATCCATGCAGATGCAAAATAAAATATGTAAATTACTTTTTTCACTATTTATAGTGTTTGCCTTTTCGGGCAGCATACATTCGCAGGATCATTTTCTGAATAAGGCAAATAAACTATACGATATTCAGCATTACTCAAAGGCTATCGGGTTTTACAAGCAATACCTCGGTTCGGTACATAGTATTGCTGACATGGCCAAACTTGCCAACTGTTACCGATTAACAAACCAGAGTGTTGAGGCCGAACGCTTATATCAGGTGATTGTGAAATCGAATGAAGCCATGCCTATACATTACTTCTTTTATGCAAAAACACTGATGAGCAATCAGAAATATGCTGAAGCAAAAGAATGGTTTGTCGAATATTATAAATCAAGCCCAAAAGACAAATATGCACGAGATTATATTAAAGCCTGTAACGATGTAGAATTGCTTTTATATGACGATTCGATAAATTACAAAATATTTAATTTGAATATAAATTCCCCGTATTCCGATTTTGGTGCTGTTTTTTATAAGAACGGAATTGTTTTTTCCTCGGCCCGGAATGGGAACTCTAAAACGAAAAGGAGATTTGGCTGGACAGGTGAACCTTATCTCGACCTATATTATTCTTACGAAGGATACGAAGATAAATTTCGCGAAGCCATCTCATTTTCCGATAGGATAAATTCGCGTTACCATGAAGGCCCTGTATCGTTTACT
>JAYENH010000570.1:0-2487 GCA_034721995.1 Bacteroidota bacterium | reverse complement strand
AGAGAAATAATACAGAGTTACACAGAGAAAAAAGTGTCGACTCCTTTTGTGGCGATATGAAAAATGCCAGACGGTAACAATATAAGATTTAAGGCTCAGAAAAGCTCTAAAAAAGAGACAGGGTAGTTTGATTACCCTCCTACCCCTTTATATCAGAAAACTGTTTTGTTAATATTTCACAACTTAAATCCCGAAGCGTAACTTCATTCTAAAAACTTTTTTTAAATTTGTCATAATAATTTATTAAAATGAAACATAAAACCTTAAATATACTGGCGTTCGGCGACTTCGGGCTACCGAACGCCAGTGATGTTTAGTTTAACACGTAATACAAATTATTAGGCAAAAAGTGCTAAACATGAATATTTTAACATTAAATAAACTATGAGGGAATCCCAAAAATTACTGGGAGAAAAATTGGTGTTTCAATCCCGAAAGATTGCCGGGTCCCAACTTTCCGGATTGCCATCCCTTATGCTCAAGATAAAAAACACAAACAATGGACATAAAAGAACAATACAAAGAATTGATTGTGAAAGATGTTTATAATAGCTGAAATAATATATGAAAATGGAAAATTTGTGGAAGTCGATATAAAGACCATAGCAGGGAAACAACCTATTGACACACAAAACCTGAAAAATTTCAAAAGACTTGTTAAATATTATAGATGGTATTATTAGGAAATGGGTGGACTTTTTTGTTTTCAATAAGGAAATTACGACAGAAAAAATTACAATAAAAATATAGGACAATGATAGTATCAATTCAAAAAGCAGATTATTATCGAATTTTTTTTTTGCTGATTATCGGCATAAGCTTTTGCATTTCCGGTATTGCCCAGGAGTCCACTGCTATTGAAATTATTCATGCCGACAAATTGCTTGGGACAAAAAAGGCAGGAAAAACTATTCGCCGCCTAATTGGAAATGTCGAACTGATGCACGACTCGGTGCACATGTACTGTGATAGTGCTTATCATTATCTTTCCGAAAATTATTTTACTGCCTACAGTAATGTACGTATGGTGCAGGGCGATACTCTTTTTCTTTATGGAGATTCTTTACGTTTTAATGGTGAAAATTCAGAAGGAGAAGTAAGGGGCAATGTTAAACTCTTGGACAATAACATGCAGCTCACAACCAATTTTCTCGACTTTAACACCGAAACAAACAAAAGCCATTATTTTAACGGAGGTACAGTTGTCGACAGTGCAAATACTTTGTTCAGCAATTCGGGCTATTATTATTCCGATGTCCACGAATTTCATTTTAACGACAGCGTGGTGCTTGTAAACCCTGATTATAGCATATTTACAGATACCTTAAAATATAATACCAATACCGAAAAAACATTCTTTTTTGGGCCAACCGATATTATCAGCGATTCTAACTACATTTATTGCGAAAATGGCTGGTACGATACACATTTCGATATTGCCCGCTTTGGAAAAAACACCTTGATGATACGTAACGAATACATCATCGAAGCCGATAGCCTGTACTATAATAACAATAGCGGAATTGGCATTGCCCGTAAAAATGTGGTAATCGAAGATACCATTCAGAATATTTGGATCAAAGGCCATTATGCCTTTCTCGACCAAAAAAAGGATTATTCCTATGTTACCGATTCGGCTGTTTTTATACAATTTCAGGATAACGATTCGCTTTACCTTCACGCCGATACCCTGTTTTCAACAAGAGATTCTCTTGGCAAGAAACTAATAAAGGCTTTTTACGGGGTTAAATTTTTCAGGTACGAAATGCAGGGAAAATGCGACTCGCTGGTTTACTCCGAAGGCGATTCGTTGATAAAACTTTACGAAAGACCAATTATCTGGAACGAACAAAACCAGATTACTGCCGAATATATTCAAATTCACAGTACTGATGGCAAGGCAGACAGAATCGATATTCAAAACTCGGCGTTCATTATTACATTGCAGGACAGCACTAAGTATAACCAAATTTTTGGCAAAAACATGACCGGTTATATCAGCAACAACGAACTACATAAAATTGATGTGTACGGCAATGCACAAACCATTTACTACCCTATGGACGGCGAAAACTATATTGGAGCCAACATGGCAGAAGCCAGCAATATGACAATACATTTAAAAGATGGCGCAGTACGAAAAATTGTGTGGTACAATATGCCCGAAGGAGTTATGAAACCTTTAAATAAGGTAACTCAGGAAGAATTACATTTAAGAGGTTTTCAGTGGCTTGCAAAAGAGCGACCCATGAACAAATACGATATTTTTATTTCCTCCCCCATTTCATATCCAACAAAAAAGCAAGAATCCCGGTAGTCGCGCAAAACAAATAAGATTGCCGACCGAAGACTTTGTACAGAAATTTACTGCCAGGAGGTTTCTTGCATCCGCCAAACGTACGCAAGGTTCGGGATTTTTCATTTCTCAGTTTACACTTTTTATTCGTGAATTTAAGAATAGCAGGTCATGTCAGTCCTGGTTCTCTT
>JAYENH010000569.1:0-2495 GCA_034721995.1 Bacteroidota bacterium | reverse complement strand
ATTATCTCAAGCCACGCTTATGGTAACGGAAACGATAAAATTACCTGGCATAAAAATTTTGGCAACGGAAACTTTTCTTCGGAAAACATTATAAACGACACACTTGTGATTCCGAGATATTTTTTCCCTGCCGATTTTGACAACGACAACGACCTGGACATGGTTATGACATCCTGGAACATGGACTCGCTTGTATGGCAGGAGAACCTCGGTAACGGCAATTTTGGCCCTATGCAATTAATAAGCAATACCATTGATGGGCCTTATGGGGTTTACGCCGGCGATTTAGATGGCGACGGATACATGGATATTGTGGCCGGGGCCGAGAAGGCTTGTGCAATCGAAGTTTATATTAATCGCGGTACCGGCAGTTTCGATCTCAACCAGACAATTGCCTATGCAGCTGTGCGTTCACGGAGTGTTTATGTCGCCGACCTCGACAATGATGGTCACAAAGATATCCTATCGGCCTCAAGGGGGGACAATAAAGTTGCCTGGTACAAAAACCTGGGCAACAAAAAATTCTCATTGCAAAAAGTTATTTCAGACTCGGTGATAAATGCATGGTCGGTATATGCTGCCGATTTTGACAACGACGGCTTCGGCGATGTAATTGCATCGGGATGGGGTGATGCTATAACATGGTATAGAAATATGCAAAATGATAGTTTTGATGCCCCGTATTATATACAAGGAACTTTTGGTAATTCAACTCTTTGTATGGCCAAAGACCTGGACGGGGATAGTTTAATTGATATTGTTGGTGGTGTAAGTGGCAATATCCGGTGGGCAAAAAACCTTGGCAACGGGAATTTCGGGCCTTCGCAGTTCATTTGTAGCATGACAGTATTAAATACTTTCGATATAAACGACATCAATGGCGATGGTTATTTGGATATAGTTTATGCAGACGGAACGGCTATTTCGGCAGTAATAAACAATGGTACAGGCAGCTTCCTTCCTGTACCTAACATCAGTCAAATCAATGGGGCCAGGGATCTTCAATTAACCGATTTAGATGGTGATGGCTACAATGATGTTTTATACGTTGATTATGATAATATTACCTCAAATAACCTTGTAGGTTGGTACAAAAACGATGGATTGGGAAATTTTACTACATCCATTTTTATATCATACATTGAAAGCAGTAGTTATACGATTGTTGCAACAGATATAGATAACGACGGGGATAAAGATATTTTTACTGCACCTCGTGTATCAAGTAATAATTCGGGAAAATTGGTTTGGTTCGAAAATTTAGGGTCTGGTAATTTTGGTCAGTTGCAGAATGTAGATTATACCGGAGGAAAGATATGGGACATACACATAAGCGATATCGACAATGATAACGACAATGATATTGTATTGGCATTGTCTCTTTATTCTACTGTCAAGTGGCTCGAAAATACACTCAACAACCTGATTGATACAGTTTTTATTTGTGCCGATGACAGTGCCTTGATTTTCAGCAGTTGGGTCAGCCTGCCGGGTTATTATTACGATACCTTACAGAATGTGCTCGGGGGCGATAGTATAAATATTATCAGTCTGGAGCATTACCAAACTTATTTCCCTGTCGATACGGTTGAGATTTGTGAGGGTGAAACATATAGTTTCTATGGTCAAACACTCGATTCAGCAGGGATTTATTTTGCAACTTTTCAATCTGTCCAGGGTTGCGACAGTATTGTGGAGCTGCCTCTTCAGGTAATTCCTGCACCCGCTGTAAGCATTTCTTCTTTTGTCCCCGATTCGGTAGCTATTGATACAGGATTGCTGGCATTGCCGGCTGCAACTCCTTCTGGGGGAATTTATACAGGAACCGGGGTTGTTGCCAATAGTTTCGATCCGGCCCTTGCCGGCCTCGGCGAGTTTTGGGTAAACTATACATTTGCAGATACCATCACAGCTTGTACAGGAAAGGATTCAACATTAATTAAAGTCTACGATCCAATAGGGATTGAAGAACTAAAAAACAGCAAAGTAAAACTGTATCCCAATCCGGGCACAGGCGATTTTATTTTAACAGGAACAAATTTGAAATCCGTGCAGGTAAAAACCCTATCCGGGAAATTGATAAAAGAAGTAGCGATAAAAGATCGTTCGGAAGTACATTTTAACCTGACAGAACAAGCCAAAGGAATTTATTTTGTTCATATTGTCAATGAGGATGCGCAAATCAGGAGACTTTTAATATTGATGTAAACGATATATTAGCGAGGGTTTCGCTCAAAGCGAAGCTCTCGCTTTTTTCATGATAAATTTAATATTAAGTTTAAGAAATTACCGGCTGATTTTTTTTGTAGTTGGTATTTATTATCATTATATTTGGAAATTCAATTCCTAATAAAATGAAAGCAATAATAAAAATGGGGTTCAAGCGGCTTGCTAATTTAGCAATGGGTGAGTATATCCACTCTCTTCTTCCTCCACTTCCCCTGGTTGCTATTTTAGCAAAGGGTGCGTATCCCCCCCCCCCGGGTGTTTATTGT
>JAYENH010000568.1:0-2497 GCA_034721995.1 Bacteroidota bacterium | reverse complement strand
CCCTGTCGTACAGATATTGTTCGGCATAAGGCTCGGTATATAATTCAATTCTGTCGGTGCCGGTTTTGGCTGCATGTTCGATATTCTTTAAAACGGTATCAACAAAAATCGAAACCCTGATTCCATGAGCTTTTATTTCCGCAATAACATCAATTAGAAAAGCCCTATTGGCTACTGTGTCCCAACCGGCATTTGAGGTAAGTGCATCGGGTGGATCGGGCACAAGTGTTACCTGATGGGGTCGCACTTCGAGCACCAAATCGAGAAAAGCCTTTGATGGATAACCTTCGATATTAAACTCGGTTTTTACAAGTGGTTTCAACCGGTGGACATCTTCGTAACGAATGTGTCTTTTGTCGGGGCGCGGATGCACTGTAATGCCCTGTGCCCCGAACGATTCGATAGCAGTTGCAGCTTTTAAAAGATCGGGCATATTGCCTCCACGGGCATTCCTGATTGTAGCAATCTTATTTATGTTTACGCTTAACCTTGTCATAATTTGTGATTTTCTGGCAAAGGTAATATTGTTGAATTGTTAAAATACCGAATTGCTATTATTATTAACAGAAACTTTTTAATCATTCATCCCCCTTTTTGTTGTTTGTGTGTAAAGCATTAGTTTTGAGGATCAGAATTTTTAAACAAATATGATTGCAAAAGATTTAATATCAGGAGAAATACCATACCTGCGAACTCATGATTCGGGCCAAAAAGCTTTGAGCCTTATGGAAGAATTCAGGGTTTCGCATTTGCCCATTATTGAAAACAAAAGTTTTCTCGGGCTGATTTCAGATTCCGACATTTACGACCTTAACCGTAGAGATGAGGAGATTGGCAACCTAAAGCTCTCGTTGTTAAGCCCCTTTGTTTATGCCGATCAGCATATTTATGAAATAATCAGCATTGTTTCGCGGTTAAAATTATCGTTAATCCCGGTCTTAAAACGTAATAAAGAATTTATTGGCGTAATTTCATTGATAACATTGGTACATCAGTTTAACCGTTTATTAGCAATTGGCCAGCCGGGGGGGATTATTGTACTTGAATTAAACCTGAACGATTATGTCTTATCCGAAATAGCACAAATTATAGAATCGAACGATGCAAAAATATTAAGCCTTTACGTAACCACACCGGAAGAATCGATGAAAATGTTGGTTACCATTAAAATAAACAGGTTGGATTTATCCCCTATCCTGCAAACTTTCGAACGCTACAACTACGATATAAAATTTACTATTATGGAGGGCGAAGAAATGAACAACTTCCTTGAGTTCAGATATGAAGAATTCATGAAATACCTGTCGATTTGAGAACGAGGGCTCAGGGTTCAGAGGTTAATGGTTATAGTTAATTTGCAGATTGGGTTAGTCCGATTTTCAGGAAAAATAAAAACAACAGAAAAACTAATAATAATGAAAGTTGCCATTTACGGAAGGAATTATAATTCGGCGTTTCATCCTTACATCGAACAATTATTTCGGATACTGGATGCAAATAAAATTGATGTGATATTATTCGAAGCTTTCAGGGATTTTATTTTCAAATCAGGAAAAATTGGTTTTAATCCTGATATCGAAATTTTTAACACTGCAAGCGAAATTACCGGCGATGTCGAATTTCTTATTTCAATAGGAGGCGATGGTACATTTCTCGAAACCATTCCTTTTGTTAAAGGCACCAACATTCCTGTAATAGGCATTAACAGTGGCCGGCTGGGCTTTCTTGCCGATATTGCCAAAGAAGAACTAAGTTCGGCAATGGATAATATCCTTCAGAAAAAATATAAAATTGAAGAAAGGGTTGTGCTGAGTTTGGAAACAAAGAACAATCTGTTTGGCGACAATAATTTTGCCCTTAACGAATTTACAATTCATAAAAAGGATTCGGCTTCGATGATTACAATTCACACTTACCTGAACGACGAATACCTGAACTCGTATTGGGCCGATGGAATAATTGTTTCGACCCCGACCGGTTCAACAGCCTATTCGTTAAGTGTAGGAGGCCCGATTGTTTTGCCTAATTCAAACAATTTTATCATCACGCCAATTGCACCTCATAATTTAACCGTACGGCCTATTGTAATTCCCGACCATAATGTTATCAGGTTTAAAGTTGAAGGCAGGATCAACTCCTTTCTTGCCTCGCTCGATCACCGCAGCCAATCGTTCAACAAAACTATGGAACTTGTTGTTTGCAGGGCAAAATTCACTGTGAAAATAATAAATCTCGAAAATCATAGTTTTTTCAGCACCCTGCGAAATAAACTGATGTGGGGATTGGACAAAAGAAATTAATTGGGCTAATTAGCTTTGATGTACTATTGTTTACTGAATGATAATTTGCTATTTTTGCAGGCTTATTTTGGGCATGTTTAATTATTTATATTTTAATGCTTTAAAAAGATTTTTTTGATTTGGGAATAAAAAAAACCATAATAATACTCTTTTTGCTCGTTTTCGCACAGCTTGTTTACGGGCAAAAAAAGGGCGAC
>JAYENH010000567.1:0-2498 GCA_034721995.1 Bacteroidota bacterium | reverse complement strand
AAAAGGTTGTAGTGTATTGTAAAACCGGAGTTAATGCCGGAAGGCTTTACTGGGTATTGAGATATTTAGGTTGCACAAATGTTTATATCCTCAATGGCCACATGAAAGCATGGCGCAAAGCACGAAAGCCGGTTACAAAAGTGGCATCGAAAGCTAAACCGGCAACTTTTACCCCGGAGGTAAACAATAGCATAAGTGTAGTAAAAAGCTATGTCGAATCGAAGTTGAACAGCCCGGCTACTGTGCTGATCGATGTCAGGAAAAAAGAAGATTTCGACAAGGGCACTATTGGCAAATCTGTCAACTTACCACACAAATTGTTTATCGACGACGAAACAAAAAAGCTCAAACCGGTCGATGCCATGTCTGCAATATTCAAAGATGCAGGAATTACACCCGATAAAGAGATTATCCTTTATTGCGAATCGAGTGCAAGGGCAGGCATTATATTTTTTGTGCTGGAAACTTTGCTTAAATATCCAAATGTAAAGGTTTACGATGGTGCTTATAATGAATGGCAATAATCCAAAAAATGAAAATAATGAAAACTCTAAAATCACTTTTTTTATTCGTAATCACTACAACACTGCTAAGTAGCTGTAGCACCGAGCCTATAAAAGTATATGCAGATGTTGAAAGCTTGATTAATGAAGCTCAGGAAAAAGCTGTGTTTATTAAAGCAGATGAATTGAAAACCATAATCGACAATAAACACAATTTTATCATTGTCGATTGCCGCGAGCCTGATATTTATGTCGAAGGGCATATTCCCGGATCGGTAAATATTCCTCGCGGGATACTGGAATTCTCCGGCAAAATCTCAAATAGAAGAGAGCCTGTTTACATTTACTGCAATGATTATAAAAAGGCGGTATTAGCAGCCGAATCTTTAATAAAGCTGAAATATCAGGTAGTAAAAGTTGTAGATGGCGGCTGGGAAAAATGGCACGAAACCTATCCGGAATTAATTGAAGAAGGTGCAGGTGGTTCGGCAGAAGAAGAAATTGCAAAACCATCAGATGGCGGTGGTTGTGGAGGTTGATATTAATATTTTATAAAACAAATAATATAAATAGTTAATCTTAATTAAGAATGAGAAATTTAAAGTGTCTTCTTAGAAAGCGTCAAGAACAAGGCTTTCAAGTTGAGAATAACGCAGTTATTGGTGCTTTGTAAGAGACACTAAATAGGAGGAAAAAATTATGGCAGAAAAAATGTGTATAGGCCTGTTTTCGGGCGGAGTGGACAGATTAACAGCAGCAGGAGTTGTAATAAGTGGCGCGGCGGCTGACGATATGGATGTTGAAGTATTTGTATTGTTACATGGGGCACGTGCTTTTGTAAAAGGCAACGAAGACAAAATAAATACTTTGGCCGAACAACCCCAACTGAAAGATGAATTTATGGCTTCGTTAGAAAAGCTGAATGTCCCGTCGTGGCTGGAGTTTTTCGAAATGGCTAAAGACATGACAAACGTAAAAGTCTATATATGTAGCCTGGCTGGAAAAATTTGGGGCGGCGAAAAAATGGAAGACTTCATCGATATTGTAGACGACATTATAGGAATTGGAGAATATATTGATTCTGCAAAAAGTGCAGACGTACATTTATTTATATAAACTCAATAACTCATAAACTTACATATTTTGCTGAATGCAAAGTAAATAAGAAAATATTAGTGAATAATAGAAATTGAATCAGGTTAATTATAAAAATCATGAATAATCATGGTTTAAAATAGGAGATAAATATTATGACAACAGAAGAATTAAAAAGTTTAGAGGTTACAAAAGTAGTTGATGCAAGAGGAACAGCTTGCCCCGGGCCACTATTAGCAGCAAAAAAAGCAATAGGCGAAATCAACATAGGCGAAATTATGGAAGTTCTTTCGGCAGATGCCGGTACTAAAAGGGACATCCCAAAATGGGCAGGTAAAAAAGGTCATGCGTATCTTGGTGATATTGACCTTGACGGTTATTTCAAAATGTATTTAAAGAAAGGCTAAAAACAACAGAAACCATGGAAAATACAGCTCCCAAAATACTTGTGTTCTCTACGGATAAAATCTCTGATCCGGCAATTGACCTTGCCGGATTATTAAAGTTTCATTATCCGCCATCGGTTTATGTTATTCCTGTTCCTTGTTCGAGTGCTGTTAAACCTAAATGGATTTTACATGCTTTTGAAAAAGGATACGACGGTGTTTTTATTGCAGCCGATGGTACCGATTGCCCATATAGCGAAACATGTACCGATAATACAGCCGCAATAGTATCCGATACACATAAAATAATGAAGGAGAAAGGGATACAACCGGCAAAACTGAAAATGGCCGCAATTTGTTCGGTTTGTGCAGAGCCATTTGTAAAGCACATGAAAAACTTCGTAGAAGAACTTTCTTGATTTACGATTGATGATTGATGATTGATGTTTGATGATTGACGATTGACGATTGATGATTGACGATTGACGATTACACTGAACCTTTGAACTCTAAA
>JAYENH010000566.1:0-2498 GCA_034721995.1 Bacteroidota bacterium | reverse complement strand
CTGTTTTGTGATTTTTTTGATCTTCGACAACTATCGAAGAAGGTTTTATCCTCAACTCCCTAAATCCATATTTCTCAGTAGTTTCAGCAATTATTTTGACATTATTAGAATAATCTAAATTATAAAAAACAAATCTTAAATCATTATCATCTGTCATTGGTAAGTCCCTGAAATTGTTTATTCGCAAAAGTAATTCAGGATTTGATGCTCCTAATAATATGAATAAAGCTTCTAATACGGTTGTTTTACTTGAATTATTTTTACCAACAAAAAGATTTATATCCTTGAGATCTTCCACTGCAAAACTATTTATACCGCGAAAGTTGTTTATTTCTATTTTGTTATAATACATGTTCAAATTTTTATGTTTTTCTTTAATTCTACAAAAATACGTCAAATCATTATCATAATCACAAATCCGCCTTAACTGTCTGTTTAGCTAACATAGAGGCAATTTTCTTAACAATTTTCAATTTCTTCTATAGAAATAGCTCCTGCGTCGTATTTCACAGGGCTGGTAATTTCCAGTTTCCAAACCCTACCTCACCTTCTGCTCAAATTTCCCAATCAGTTTCGCTGCATCGCCGTATAATTTTTCCATTTGGCCAGAGCCTGCCCCCGGGGCATATTGGGCAAACTCACAGGTATCCAATAAATCCCGAAAATCTTTCAAATCGCTTTCTTCAAGATTGTGAACCGAAAGTTTCTCGAAGGCTGTTTCCTTGTTTAAATCGGCAAACGGGATGGATAGTTTATCACTCAGGTAACCATACATTGCCGAAAGCACTTCCTGATAAAACTTGCTTTCGTTGTTTTCTTTCATGAAGGCATTGGCCTGTTTCAATCGTTTTTGAGCTTCCTTGTTGGCCCGTTTGTTTTTCATCAGGCTGATATTTGCATTGTCCTTTTGCCTTTTTCTTTGGATTAAAACGATCATCAGAAAAATTAAAAAAGCGAATAAATTGGTAAGCCAAAACATGAGAGAACCAAAAATCAATTCGCCTTTCTTTCTCAGATTAAATGTTTCGGTATTTATATATCGTATATCCTTGCCAATAAATTTCACATCTTCTTTGTTAAAACCCGATATTACCAAAGTGCTTTGGTCGTCGTCGCCCTTTTCGATATGGAGTTTAAACTCCTGCGACGACAGGGTTTTGTATTTTCCCGAACGGGCATCGAAATATGAAAACCGGACTTGTGGAATTGTGAAATCCCCGGCATGACGGGGAATTATCAGATATTTATAAACTTTGGTCCCGGTTATTCCTTTTTCCGATGCTTTATAATTATTTTTGATCTCAGGATCGTAGACTTCGAAATCGGGTGGAAATTTGAAATTCATAGGATCGATCAACCTTAAGTTACCGGTACCCGAAATCCTCACTGTCATGGTAATAGCCTCGTTGGTCTTTGCCTCGGTTTTGTTCATCGAAACATTCATGTTGAACTGCCCCACGGCAGCAGTAAAACTTGCCGGCTTATTTCCCGGCAATGGTTTTACGGTTATTTTTCGGGCAGGGCTTTTTTCATTTACCACAAGGTTTTTGTAGTTGGGCACATTTCTGCCAAAAAAATCGCGCCGATACCCCGATTGTACGCTTACCTGACATTGCAGCTCGAATGGTTCGATTATCATTTCGCCAGACCGTTGTGGGAACAAAACCATTTTTTTAAATATCCCGACAAAGAAAACTTCTCCATTATAATTCTCGCGAAAAAGAGACTTTGGTGTCCCCTTTATTTCTGAAGTTAAAAAACCATCGAACGAAGGAAAGGCGGCATCGGTAAACTTAATATTCTGGGTACGCGAATAAACTTTCAATGTGGCAATAATATGTTCGCCCTGCCAAACGGTTGATTTGCTAAGGTCTACACGAACAAAAACATCATCATTTTTTATTCCGGTTGTCTGGTTCGATTTTCGATTATTGCTATTTTGCCTGTTGCCCGATTTTCTTTTTACAACTTCAACAACAAGCGAATTTGATTTATATCTTTTTCCATCGACTTTAATTGTTGCCGGCGGAATGGTAAATTTACCGGCCTTTTGCCCGACAAGTATGTAAGTGTAGGAGTTTGAAATTTGCTTGGAAACCTGCCCTCCCGACATTTGGATGCTGGAACTGCTCGAAGGGTTAGGCCCTGACAAACGGCGAAAGTTTGTGAATGTCCCAACAGAAAACTCTTGTCCTTCGGCATTTACCTTGTAAGTAAGCCTGAATTGCTCACCCCTAGCAACCACCCTCGATGCCGATGCCGTAAATGAAACATTCTGGGACCAAAGCCCTGCGTAAATTGATATGAGTAATATGATTAAAAATATTTTCTTCATTGTTCCTCTATTTCATTGCCCTTGTAGCTGATATCGTTTTAGTTTAAAATTCAAAATTAGTCTTTTTGCTGATTGAAATTGATAAGGCTCTTTCAGGGCCGTAATCTTGTTCCTTCCTTCCTTCCTTCTACATAGGGCTACACCCTATGCTAATGATTACACC
>JAYENH010000565.1:0-2500 GCA_034721995.1 Bacteroidota bacterium | reverse complement strand
TTTAAAAAGCTTACAAAAGAAAAAGAAGAAGATTTCTGTTCCTGTTTAATTTGCCGATCAATTAATTGCAGAATTCGTTCTTTGTTAAAATCTTTCTTTCGATATTCAACATCTTGCCACAATTCCTTTAAAATTTCATATTCTTTTTTGAAATCCTCGTTTTGTTGTAACAAACCGCGAAGAAGTTTTTCTTCACCTTCGTCGGTTTCCCCTGCTAAATGATTTGCTATCAGGCTATAATGTTTATCTGTCATTTTCTTTCTTTTATTATGCATATAACTTGTTAAACCAGATGTAAATATTATTAGTTTGATTTAATAAAGTGTAGTGTCTTTTTCATATTGTCAACTTTAATTTCAACAAAATAAAGACCTCTGTTGTAGTTCGTAACATTCAGGCTATGTTCAATAAAAGTTCCGTTGTCATCAGGTAAATTTCCCTCATAAACCAAGCGACTGTCGGTTCCGAAAATACGGATATTGGCACCTGCCAGATTTTTATATTTAATCAGAATATTATCGAGCGCTATCACCGGATAAAGAAAAAGATTACTGCTTCCGTTTTCTTCAATTTGCTCAGAAATAATAATGGTGCTGCTATTTGACCATCCGTTGTTTTTCCATTTACCCATATTTTTAGCCCTAACCCTGAAACTGTAGGTTTCATCTTCGGCGTATTGGAATTGGAAATGTGTATCGTGCAAATCGGTCGAGAGACTTTCCCATTCACCCGCAAGGCTTTTTGATTGTAATTCATAAGCTTCGGGAATAATTTGCCGGCTATAAAACCAATTAATATCAAGAGTGTTATTCTCAAAATCAATATCTATATCGTCCATTTCCGGTACTGGCCATAAGTTATAAACCATTCCCGATAAAATAGAATATCCTCCTGCATTCCATGAATTTTGTAAAAGATACCAGGCATTGTCATCGCCCCACCATCCCATGTTCAGGTGATAATATTTTGACGTGCCATCGATAAAACCATCACAAACAATAGCGTGCCCTGCCCCGTTTGTTGAATAAATCGACAATTGAACAGGATAACCTAATACCATATTAGTATCTAAGTCAGGCCAGAAATTATACGAATCGCTTTCGGCAAATTCGGCAGTGTAACGAAAATAATTTGTAGCAGCCGATGGAATGCGGTTAACATTCGAAGTAGAGCCATTGTATTCGAAATCCATATCAATAGCAACAGCCGCATGAAATGTCAGCCTGCCCAATTCTTCTCTTTCCATAAGGCTCGATTGCATGTTTTGATATTTATCGCGGATTAAGCTCCAATTGTAATAATTGTCTTCAAAATTTACGCTATATGTCCCGTTCGAACTGCCATAATTATCAGAATAAGTATGGCTGTTTTTCCCTTTTCTGGGCCATTCGTAATATCGCATGGCGGCGGTAAAGCAAATAGCAACACAACCGGCAGCATAATTATTCGGGGTAAACAAATTCGTTACATTTATTGTATTTCCATTTTCGTTCTTACAATTTACCTGTCCGTATTCAGAATTTAACAATGGGCCATATTGCATACTATTTTTTATTGATGAATAAAAACGATGTTTGTCCCAGCTTTTTCGTACTTTTTCGTTTTTCATTTTCAGCACCTTCCTGTTTTTATTCTGAAGGCGATAATCTTCAGTCAACAAATATTTTAAATCTATCTGACTATTTGTTTCCGAAGAATTACTTCTGAAAGAATGGTTTAATGAAAATGCTTTAACAGGGGCAAAATCGTAGTAGTTTCCAACAACAATAAAGGCCGAATTAAAATTATAAATATAGGCAAGTGTGTCTTTATCGAGCGATAAAACAGGGATTACCGTAAGAGAATCTTCCTTTTGTCCGGTTGTTTGAATAAAATCGTCAATTACCGACTGACTAAGTGAAGTACTTATTTTTTGGGCATATAAGATATCAGCAATTATTATCGCTGCAAGAAAAGTAAATATTTTTATGTAATTTATCATGCCCTAAAATAAGAAAAAGATACCCCGATTTCTCAGGGTATCAAAAACTATTATGAAGAATTACTGTATGATATAAAGTTTGTTTGAATACTTTTGTTTACCATCTGAAATGATATAAAAGTAAACACCCGAGCTAATATCATCAAGTTTAATTTGCGAATTATTTGAATTAATGTTCTTGTGCATTAATGCCTTACCAGTTATGTCGTATAGATAAAAATCAACATTTGTATTCATATTGTTTGGTATAGAAACAGTTACCGAACCGGAAGTTGGATTTGGATATACATTGATCTGACCATCGTTATTTAAATTGCTAACACTAAGGAAACCACCTGCCGAGGCAAAATCAATAACTTCTTTTACCAATTGATCAATTGTGGCTTGTACAACTGCAGAACCATCGCCTAAAGAAGCAATACGTAATGTGGAAGTAATATAAGTTGCACCGCCTACTATATTATATAGTGCCGAAACATGGCCTTCGAGATCATATCCTGTTGGTCCCATCACATATAG
>JAYENH010000564.1:0-10751 GCA_034721995.1 Bacteroidota bacterium | reverse complement strand
TATCGCCATAAAATATTTCTATTTTCCCTGATGGAAATAATCTGATTGCAAAATTAATATCAGTACCACTCTGGCTAATCAAATACGATTTCCAGCGAAAGGTAGCTTGTGTTGAATCGCCCTCGTACCAAACTCCTCCCGACGATGAACTTATTGCCATGTTTGCCAGAAATGGTGAAAGTATTTTATGTAGCTTAATCATTAATATTGACGACTTTGCATATTTCCAGTAATAATCATCATATTCAAACATTATAAATCCATCTATACTTATTGTAATAGAATCTATCATTTCGCCGTAAAACGGAAAATCAAAATCGAGGGCCTGGCCACAGGAGCCATTTTGCCCTGAATTCATATCTAATAAAACCGAAGTAATTTCAGGGAATGTATCTGTCGTTATTGTCTCGGTATAATCGTACATCAACTCCCAGTAATAAGGATTGTCGCCACCCGATGCTGATATTGGTTCGGAATATGCCGCATGTACAATGGCAGGAGGTAGCGATGTTGTGTTAATTTTAACCGGGCTGAAACTAATATTTCGGACAATTGAAAATGTGCTTGTACTATCGTCGTTTAACGGGACATTATTATATGAGCAAGGTGATACGTCAATACCATTTGTATAGTCGATAAGCCATAATTTCACCAAATCGCCTTCTCCTTCGTTATTTGGATCAATTTCATCAACAATAAAAAAATAACGGGTATTTTGTCCAGAATCTACATAATTAAGCAATTCAGAAATATCAAGGCCAAATTCAAGATATTGGTCTAAAGTGTCAGTTCCTCCTTGCAAATAAAAATCACCTCCTTCGCCATTAAAAGTTTTAAAAGTGATAATTTCGTCGGGAATGCTTGCCGCAGTATCAGCAGCTACCCCAACATGTATCCTTAGTTTATTTCGACATGTGTGCCTTAGTTTTATTTTCCATGTAAGCAAAGGCTCGCAATTTTCTTTTGCTGTAAATACGTGAACTTCGTTGTTCCAAATGCCTCCATTCGTGTAGTGCATAGCCAGCGTGGCATACATCATATAACAAAATCCACTATTAGCATAGGAATACCCGCCCGGGTTTGCATAAGTATTAGCAAAAATAAGCCCTCCATTTTCCCAATCCTGCATATCAATAATGCCATCGTTGTTTATGTCGATGCTATCGGTGTACTGGCCATCGTTATTGTAATCGTAACGTATAGAGTCGTTCCAGCCAACTATTGTCATACCGTGGTTTGAATATCCCCAGCTTGTAACTACATATTTCCCGGCTTCGGGTGTGCCGGCAGGAAGAAAATTCAATTGACCTGAGTGCATAAATTTCGAATAAAAATTGGCTATGCCCCCAATGCTTGAATTGCCGGCATGGTTATATAGCCATAGTTTTAGGGTTTCCAATCCATCCGGGGTATTTACTTTTATCGAATACAAAAAATCGGAGCGGTTGTGCATTCCGGCGTAATAAACATCATAGCCATCCGGCCATATTTTTTCGCGCAAGCCACTACTGCCAATGTGCATACCGCCATAATCCTGCACCGAAGGCGAACCCATTTCCTTTAATATTTCCCAGCTATCGAAATAGCTAACTCCTACATAAGTTTCACCGGCATTATGAAAATTATATACAAAATGAGTAGGGATTTGATTCTGAGTTTGGCTTGCATCAGTGCCACGCATGAAATTAAGTTCGTAATTAAATCCCAGTGCGATACCGCTTCCCTGACCACACTCGTAAGCTACATCGTTAAACATAGGCCGAAAGTAAATTTCAACGGTATTGTCCCATACGTCGGGCAAAGTATTTTTATGCATCATGGCATGGTGAGGCAGACGCAACTCCGGTAAATTGGCAAGTTTTAGCGAATCGGATTTGGAAAGCCGCCAGGCATATTTTTGAGTATCCCTTTCGGTTAATTGTTCATCTATTTGCCCTGCAAGCTTTTCAGCAAAAAGCAACAATAATGCAAGAAAAACTATACCTGATATAGTTTTGAAAATTGAATTCATATCATAAATTTTAATTACTCAATAGTAATACTATGTTGCGACATTTCAAAACATGTAAATATTAGCATGGGTTTCCTGTATCCGGTTTAGATAATTATTTCTTGTTATCTTAAAAAGCCGGGGGATACTCTCATAGGTATGATATCAGAATATCACACTCTCACTTTTTCGCCCCTTTTAGAAAATACATCTTCATTTTGCCTTTGCCTTTAACTTCTATTTTGGGCCGTTCGATAAAGGTGAAATGGTTTTGGGCTTGTTTGCGGGTTTGTTCCGAAACGTTGATACAGCCTGCTTCCGAATTACTTTCCATTCGCGATGCAGTATTTATAGTATCGCCAAACACATCGTAAATATATTTTTTTATGCCCACAATACCGCCAATAAGATTACCGCTATGGACTCCAATCCGTATTTGCCAATTTAATGAATTGTTTTTATTACGTTGTGCCAACCATTCACTAATTTCGAGCGAAGCATGAAGGATATTATTTACATGCCCCGGATTTTTTTCGGGCAGGCCACACACAGCAAGATAAGCATCGCCAATAGTTTTTATGCGCTCACACTCATGTTTTTCCATTATTTCGTCGAAACGGGTAAATAATTCGTTCAACTCAGCAATCAGGGTTTCAGGTTTTATTGCTGATGAGAGTTTTGTAAATCCAACAAAATCAGAAAAGAAAACTGTTACTTCCTGAAAATTTTCAGGATTTGATTTACCGTTTTCTTTCAATTCCTTTACCACTTTTGCGGGAAGTATATTGTGTAATAGCTCATCGGATTTAGCTTTCTCGGCTGTGATTATTTTGTTGCTTCTTTGCTTCTGAAAATAGAAAATCAAAATTATCATGGCAATAATTGCAAGTAACAGGATTACCCACATCATTCGGGTTTGCTTAAGTTTTTCATGTTTCAATTCAAGGTCTTTTACTTTTTGCTCAAGCTGGAGCATGGTAAGTTTATCCCGGGCAATTCCCAGTGTATCTTGTATTGCTTCCTTCTCAACTTCAAGTTCGCCGATCTCTGCTTTATAGGCATTTTGCATCTGATTGATTTCGTGGCGGTTTTGCTCAAGAAACTTTTCGTCCCTTTCGTTAATATAGAGTTCGAAATATTTTAAAGCGGTTTTGTAGCGGTTTTTATCGACATGAACATTAAACAATGCCTCATAATTTTTCAATATATACTCTTCGTTTTTTAGCTTCTTTGCTTCTTCCAAACTTGCTTCAAAACTATTTATCGCTTTGCGTTCTTTACCCCGGTTATGCGACGAAAGTCCCAGGTTGAAACGGTTTATCATCCAGGGTTTGCCTGATTGTTCAATCAATTCGCCTTCTTCATCAAAATTATCTTCAGCCTGTTTATAGTTCTTCAGTTTATAAAAAGATTGCCCGATTAAGCCAAAAGCCATCGCCCTGCCTTTTTGGTCGTTTACCGATTTTGCATTTTCCAGGGCATCCTTGCCAAATTCAAGGCTCGTTTGCGGGTTGTCGTTCACATGTTTGTAACCTAACTTGATAAAGATTGCCGTTTTTTCTCTATTCGATGCAGTGAGCAATTTGCGCTCAAGGTTTTGTACACTCTGGGCATGAGAATAATACGGAATAAAACTTAGCAGGATTATTAATTTGATGAATGAATATCTGTTCAGCATGTTTTTATAAAATTATGTTTCCCTACAAATATAGATGATTAATGATAACTGCAATAGCGAGTTTATTAAAACCGGCACAAAACATTTCATTTATGAATAAATAAATCCAAAAAAAATCGTAATATTGTAATTTCCTATTACTTAATCAAATAATGCTATGAAAAAGAAAATATTTTCGACTCTGACTTTCCTGACAATTTCGTTTGTATTGGTATTTGCACAAGCTCCAAACGCATTTAAATACCAGGCCGTAGCGCGCACCAATACCGGTGCTTTGATAAGTAACCAATGTATTGGTGTACAGGTTTCCATTCTACAAGGTAGCACAACCGGCACATCGGCTTACAGCGAAACACACGTTGATACTACAAATAATTTTGGTTTGCTAAACATTGAAATTGGCAATGGCACAATTGTTAGTGGTATTTTCGCTGCTATCGACTGGAGCGTTGGCCCATATTTCGTAAAAGTTGAAATGGATGTAACAGGTGGCACAAGTTACCAGCACATTGGAACTTCTCAACTGATGAGTGTGCCTTATTCATTACATTCGAAACAAGCAGAACAATTTTCCGGCAACATGCTGAACGAAAAAATCATCAATCTTGCCGACCCTGTAAATGCCCAGGATGCAGCTACCAAAGCATATATCGATTTATTGGAAACTCGCCTGGATTCTTTGATTCTTTCATTACAACCATCGGTACAGGAGAGATTGGATGCAGGAGAAACCCCATTTTCCATATACAATAGTGACAATAGTTTGTTAGATTCGTTGTACGGAAAAACATACCAGGCCGGTTTAATTTTTTACATGAACACAAGCAATGGCACCGGTTTGGTTTGCTCCCCAAGCGACCTACACTCCGGGATTAAGTGGCACAATGGTATATACAGCAATACAGGGGCAACCGGGTATGTTTTAGGTACAGGGCAAAGCAATACTACTGCAATAATATCTGCACAAGGCATGGGCACTTATGCTGCATATATTTGTGATATTGCAAATATTGGTTCTTATGGCGATTGGTTCTTGCCGTCGATAGGTGAAATGGAACAGATGTATCAGAAACTATACCTTGCAAGTCCCAGTATGGGCAATTTTTCTACTTTCTTTTATTGGTCTTCTTCGGAGTACAGTTCTACTAATGCGAGAAATTATATGTTGACAGGCGGCTTTTCGTTGAGCTATAGTAAAAGTACTTTATATTGTGTCCGGGCAATTCGTGCTTTTTAATTTTCAATAAGATAAACCAATCAACAATTTAAACTACTCAACATTTAAACAAACCCTTTCTCAATCTCAAAACTCCTGACCTATCGTAAACTAAATTGTCGCATAAACCAGGTGTTATTATTTTGTCAGTAATGAAAAAAACAGCCCCATCGTAAACAAATATTTCCACGAGATTTCCTGACCTTATGTTTCTAATTACCACAAAATGAAATATATAAATAAATCGATTAAAAAGAAACAGGAAAATACAAATGACCCTAAACTGCTTGCATGAAAAGATTGTCATTTAATATTTTTCAACCATATAAGAAATATAAGGACATGTAAGAAAAACTATGTTTTTCCTTAAATTTTCTTATATGCCTTATATGGTAATGTTTACCAGGAGTTCTGAATTATAGTTATTGACCAAAGTATCTGTACGGCCAAAAACGACAGTATCAAGCCCGATGTTGTCAACAACATAGATGTTGATTGGCCTGGCATCGTATTCGAAATAGGTTTAATTTATTTTAGATTGAATCCTGAATTTACCGAACTTTTGTTTGAAAGCTCAGGCATAGCAATTTCGAGAACATGGTTGTTTTCGTTTGTCGATAATTGCAGATTATGCAAGGGAGTAAAACTTATGCCTCCGTTATCGGACCAGTACAGCGAAATACTTGCCTGTTGCAAAGTTGTGAAGTTGGAGTAATATTCGAGCAACATAACCGGCAATGCAACATTACTGAAATCTTGGTTATAGTTTGACATAAGCCTTATGCTAAAGTTAGGCCCAATAAGGATATCAATATAAACAGCCCCTAATAAAGTATAAATTAATGTATCGCCGGGTGCAATTGCCCCTGAGAAATAATCGTATACCACACTATCGTTAGGGCAAGAAAGTTTAATTGGAATTTGGTATAACTATTCAAACCTCCGAGATTTGTTGAAGAAATGAAAACATAGCCTTTATAATTTGCGAAATTATGAAAACATTTGTTAATTTTGAAATGCGAAATATTTGTAAGTGTATAGTAAATATTTACGAGTTATACCCCATTTAAGGAAAACCGAGTTGCAATTAGAAATGTAGAACTAAATTGAGTAAATTTGTAAAAAAAGAAATTATATGAAGATACCACATCCAATACCATATCAAGGAAGCAAAAGGATTATTGCCAATGAGATAATGAGATTTTTTCCTAATAAGATAGACAGATTTATTGAACCTTTTGCTGGCTCTGCGGCAATGTCGATTGCGTCTGCGTTTTTTTACAAGGCAAATCAATTTGTAATCAACGACATAAATGAACCTTTAATTGGTCTTTGGGATAAAATAGTGAACAAACCTGAAGAAATTGTAAGAGATTACCATGAAATTTGGACGGGACAACTTGGAAACGAAGAAGAATATTACTATCAAATCAGGCAGAAGTTCAATGAAACACAAGAACCTAAATATTTATTGTTTTTACTTGCTAAATGTGTAAAAGCAGCTGTTCGATATAATTCGGAAGGAAACTTTAATCAAAGCCCTGATAAGAGAAGAAAAGGAAGAATGCCTGAAAACATGAGGTACGATATTATAAGTGTTTCAAATTTATTAAAAGGAAAGGCATTGTTTTATTCGATGGATTACGAAAAGGTTCTGAATATGGCAACCTCTAAAGATTTAGTTTATATGGATCCTCCTTATCAAGGAACAGCCAAAAATGGAGGATTTAGATATTTAGAAAATTTAAATAGAGAGGACTTCATAATCTCATTATATAAATTAAATCAAAGAAATATTCCATTTATTCTAAGCTATGATGGTAGAACGGGTGAAAAAACATATGGTGTAGAACTTCCTGATAAGTTAAATCTCCGAAAAGTTGAGATTGATGCAGGCAGGTCATCTATTGCGACTTTACACAATAGGAATCATCGAACCTATGAAGCATTGTATATATCAGAAAATATAGCTCAAACAATTGATTTTGAAGAGAAGCAAAAATCACTAATTCAACAGCTTACATTATTTGAAACTTTATGAAAAAGAAATATCCCAAAGACTTTCTTAAACTTGCAAAATCTATAACAAACAAGAGAGCAAAAATTGTTATTGACCATATACTTAAACATGGTTTTATTACGACAGAAGATTTGGAAAAAACTTATGGCTATAATCATCCTCCAAGAGCAGCAAGAGATGTAAGAGAAGCTGGAATTCCACTTGAAACATTTAAGTCAAAATCATCGGAAGGGAAGTCCATTGCAGCTTACAGATTTGTAGACTTATCAAAAATTCAAAATAACCGTGTCGATGGAAGACAATTTTTTTCAAAAGAGTTCAAAAAAGAGTTATATGAAGCTAATAATGGTCTCTGTTATATTTGCAATGGCAAGTTCAAGGAAAGATACTTACAAGTTGACCATCGAGTACCTTATGAGATAAGTGGTGATGATGTTAATTTCCAACAAAACCCTGATGATTACATGCTTTTATGTGCTTCCTGTAATAGAGCAAAATCTTGGTCATGTGAACATTGTGAGAATTGGAAAGACTCAAAAGACATTGAAATTTGCTTAAAATGTTATTGGGGAAAACCAGAGAACTATGACCACATTACTCTTGAGAAAATTCGCAGACTGGAATTAACATGGCAGGGAGAAGAAGTTAGTTTTTTTGAAGCACTAAAAAAAGAGGCTGACAAAGGAGAAATTGAATTGCCAGAATATGTTAAATCTCTTTTAGTAAAGTATTTGACAACAATGAAGAATTAAAAACGGGGCACACACAAAGGCTCATACGTAATGCGGGGTTTGATTGTAAATTTTAATATTATGCAAGTAATGAATTTTAGTAGTAAAATGAAAGTTAGTCACTTCGGAAACCCGCACTACGCATAGCCAAACCGTTATGCCCAATGCAAAAAAAAAGACAGTGAATGCTAAATATAAACTGAGAATTATTTGAAAAGCCAACGCCCAAATAGCACAACTTGTCCCGATTTTTCTTCGGAATCTGGTTTTTGCCGAATTGTCTCGAAAAAGAGAAAAAGAAAATAATATGGATTTATCAAAATACAATCCAAATACAGAGTTTTTACTTTATAAAACCCCAAATGGTGATGTAAAAGTAGATGTGCTATTGCAAAACGAAACTATTTGGATGCCACAAAAAAAGATAGCAGAGCTTTTTGATGTGCAACGCCCTGCCATTACCAAGCATCTTAAAAATATTTTTGAAAGTGGAGAGTTAGATGAAAAAGTGGTATGTTCCATTTTGGAACTAACCACTCAGCACGGTGCTATTGCAGGAAAAACACAGAATGTGAAATCTAAATTTTATAATCTTGATGCAATAATAGCAGTCGGTTATCGAATAAATTCAAACCGAGCAACACAGTTTAGAATTTGGGCAACCAAAGTATTGCAAGAGTATATAATTAAAGGCTATACAATGGATGTGGAACGTCTTAAAAATCCGCAACCAGTTTTTGGTGAAGATTACTTTAAAGAACAGCTTGAAAAAATCAGGGATATTCGCAGTAGCGAAAGGCGAATGTATCAACAAATTACCGATATTTATTCTGAGTGTAGTATTGACTATGAATATAATTCGGAAACTACAAAAGAGTTTTTTGCAACAGTCCAAAATAAATTACACTGGGCAATAACTAAGCAAACAGCAGCCGAAATTATTATTGGCAGGGCTGACCACCAAAAACAAAAAATGGGTTTAACTACTTGGAAAAATTCCCCAACTGGTAAAATACGAAAATCAGATGTTTCAATTGCTAAAAATTATTTGTCGGAAAAAGAACTAAAACCATTAAATCGTATTGTAACAATGTATTTAGATTATGCCGAACATCAGGCAGAAAAAGGTGTTGCAATGACAATGAAAGATTGGGTGAAAAAATTAGATGCTTTTTTACAGTTTAGCGAAGAAGATATTTTGCACAATTCAGGTAAAGTAGCAGCAAAAATTGCCAAAGAGTTTGCCGAAAACGAATATGAAAAATACAAACCAGTTCAAGACAGGCTTTTTGAAAGCGATTTTGATAAAGAATTAAAACAATTACAAATTACGAATGAAAAAAGAGAAAATAATAATGAAAGAAAATAAAATACAGCTATTTCAAGAACAGAAAGTTCGAACCCATTGGGACGAAGAACAGGAAAAATGGTATTTTTCTGTTCAAGATGTAGTTCAAATATTATCTGAAACATCTAATGTAAAAGATTACATTAAAAAGATGAAGAAGAGAGATGCAGAATTAAATTCCAACTGGGGGACAATTTGTCCCCTGGTTCAAATGCAAGCTGCCGATGGAAAATTGCGAAAGATACAAGCATCTGATACCGAGGGATTATTTCGTATTATTCAGTCTATTCCATCAAAAAAAGCAGAACCTTTTAAACAATGGTTAGCAAAAGTTGGTGCAGAAAGAATTGATGAAACCGAAGCCCCTGAATTGGCTTTCGACAGGGCAATGAAAACTTATTTAGCAAAAGGTTATTCCAAAGAGTGGATAAATCAGCGATTAAAAAGTATTGAGGTAAGAAAAGAACTTACCGACGAATGGCAAGAGCGTGGAATGAAAGAGGGTTTGGAATATGCTATTTTAACTAATGAAATAACAAAAGCCTGGGCTGATAAAGATGTGAAGTCTTATAAAAAACTTAAAGGCTTAAAAAAGGAAAACCTTAGAGATAATATGACCAATCTTGAATTGGTTTTAAATATGTTGGCAGAAGCATCAACCACCGAAATATCGAAAGAGAAAAAACCAAAAGGTTTGATACAAAATAAAGATATTGCCAGAAAAGGCGGAAATGCAGCTAAAAAAGCAAGATTGGAAATTGAGAAACAAACAGGCAAACCAATAGTGTCGAACAAAAATGCTAAGAACTTACTTAACAGTTCAGATAATAAAGAAATTGATAAAGAGTAATATGACAGAAAATACAATAATATCAAAAGTTTGGAACTTCGCCAGTGTATTGCGTGACGATGGCGTTAGTTATGGCGATTATTTAGAGCAAATTACATACTTGCTGTTTTTGAAAATGGCAAATGAATTAAACAAACCGCCCTACAATAAAGGTTTGAAATTCCCGAAACTAAAAAACGCCCAAAGCGAAGAGATAAAACCAACCTTGATATTTTTTGGATTAAAGACAAAAGTTTAACCGACTTAGAAAATTTACCTGACCCCGATGTTTTGGCAAGTGAAATAATTGAAAATATCGAAGCAGGTTTGCACAGTTTTAGAGAAATAATGGAAACAATAAACGGAGATGAGAACTAAGCCCACCCTGAAAGCCATACACATCCCGATGAAAAATCGGGAAGAGCATGTCTTTGCCAACGCAACAGATAAACAGCGAATTGAATAAAGCACAGGGCACACACACGTAATACAATAAATTGGGCAGAAGATGCTAAACATGAACGAAATAGCTATAAATAAATATTACAGTAAAATGAAAATTAAGTACTTCGGAAACCCGCACTACGCATAGCCAAACCGTTCTGTGAAATTTAAAAAACATGAAAAACACAATAATCACAATAACAATTCTGACAATTATGTTCAGAATAAGTTTTGCTCAACAAAATGAAATAAGAAGTAATATTTCAGGAACTCTTATTGATATTGAAACTCAACAAGCTATTCCTTTTGTAAATATTTGGCTTGAAGGAACAACTATTGGAACAACTTCCGATGAGAACGGTTTTTATACTATAAAAGATATTTCCGTAGGAAGATATACACTGGTGGTAAAAATGATTGGCTACGAACAGAAATCTATCGCTGATATAACGGTTGTTCCTAAACGTACAACAATTGTGAACATTGCTATGCAAC
>JAYENH010000563.1:0-10756 GCA_034721995.1 Bacteroidota bacterium | reverse complement strand
CTCTTTGCCCTCAGCTCTTTGCCCTCAGCTCTCCGCTCTCCGCTTTTTTCCTTCGCCCAAATAATAGAATTTGCCCCAATATCATAGAAAATAAGCCACCCCCAATTTGTGCAACAAATAGCATTGTTGCCGAAAAGGCAAGGATAACAGGTTCTGAAAAAGGCTGAAACACTGTTAGGAAAACCATTTCGCGAGTTCCTAAGCCCATTATCGTTATTGGTAGCATATTTAACAAACCGGCTATTGCCACTCCTCCCGATGATACAACAAAAGGAACTTCAAGGAACACACTTTGGGCTAAAAAGAAACATGAAATAAAATAGCTTAGGTTGCTTAAAACTGATAACAAGAATATTAATAATACTGTTTTTCCTGAATATTGCTTTCCGCTAATTTTAAAATCCTTTGTCTTTTTTGATGTTTTCCTAATTAATTGTTGTATTAGTTTTAATGTTTTTATTGAATTCAGAAGTAAAAATGAAATGTATAATAATATGATACTTAACAATATAATGAGAATAGTTATCCAGTGCATTATCGTAAAAACATTGTTCGATAGCAATGCAATACCTGCGGCCAGAACAAAAATCCCCACATCAAAACCGCGTTCAGAAATTACTCTGACAATAGCTCCTGTTTTATCTTTTTTTGTTTCTTCGTGTCCGGCTTTTAGTAATTCGCCTAACCGGCCTGGTGTAACTACCCCAATGGCATAACTCTCTAAGAATCTGCCGGTACTGAGTGTCCAGTGATTAACTCCGCTACGGCCATCGTTCATTAAGTGCCACCGAACAGCTTTAAAAAGCAATACAAATAATTGAAACAATATGCCTAATGTAAAAACCCCGGTATCTAAATTTGACAAAGCCTTGCCAATTTTGCCAATATCGATTTGAGACAGAATATATATAAAAAGTATAATTCCTAACAACCTAAGTAAAATAAATGGGCTGAATATTTTATTATGTGTCATAATTCAGTCTCTTAATTCAAATTACTTCGTTTAATTTTATGGGTTGATTTTTTCCAGCTTGTTCTTGCTGTTTCAAAAAATCTGCCTATAAACGAAGGGGGAAATCGTTCGACAAGCCATCTTGCAAGCCATGTGCTCAGCAATACAAACATACTGCTGATAACAACCTCCATGAAGTATCTTTTTATGGGAAAGCCCGATAAGCTATAGCCATAGTTCGGGATGCTTTTTCCGAAAAGTTTTCTGAACTTAATCCGAATAAAGCTGCCCCTCTTTTTAAAATCGTAGCCATGACTGTGCATTTCTATTGCTTCGCTTTCGTTGAGCAAATCAGCGTTCAACCAGCCGTCTTTTATCATGTCAGCAATAATCTGATGGCCATTTTCACTTCGGGTAATAATCATCGAAAAACCTTTTCCCCGGTCTTCATAAACCGGTGCCCAGGCATCGCCACCACTTATATCGGTATATTCGTTGGTGAAATCGGTACAATACAAGCTGTTTTTTAGGATATGGAAAGGAATAAGGTAGTTGGCGTGGAACTTTTTAAGTTCCAAAATCCTGCCCGATGACAATTCAATTCTCATATTTCCCGGCCATTCGCCATGTCGGAAATAGAGCTTTTTTATTTCTTTGTAATCTTTTACTTTATAAGATTTCAGAAAACTTATGATAGAAGAAAAATAAAGAGTGTTACCGTAAAAAGGGCCAAAAATATATTTAATTGGTTTTACCGAAGGATCATTTATTTCCTGAAGTTTCCTGATTGACTGCACCTGCGGTGGCAAACCTACATAAGCCAGTTTTCCTTTAAATTTCTCAACTTCCCCAAGTATTTCATTTACCGAGCTAATGGTATATTTACTTTGTGCAGCTTCTAATATTTCTTCTTTACTTGTGGCAATATGGGCCTCGCTGAGCCAGGGAGTATGGGGCGACATGCGAAGGCATACTGCGCCATCAATAAGTCCTTTTTCTAAAAGATAAATCAATACCGTTGAAATGATTCCTCCACTGGCCGAATTTCTTCTAATCTTTTCATTTTTTGAATGGCCGATGTAAATATTTTCGTATGCTCCAATGTATTCGTGGTAATGGCTTGTTTTTTTGTAGAAAACTTCGCGAAAATGTGGGAAATCGAATTCCTGCCCGGTACAGGCAACCCATAAACGATTAGCCAGGGCATCGCTTATTTCACTGGTAATTTTTGGCAAATACTTACCTTCTTTATTTTCAAAAATAATTTTGCCATCCGATAATCCGACACAAGAGCCACAACGATTGCATAGCTCCGAGTTCATTACTTTTTTTAGTTTTTCAATATTTTTCACATACATAAAATTGCCTGATTCCTAATTCTGAAATAAAAGTATTTTGAAATTTTTCGATTATTTTTTCACCAAAATCCTGTAGCCATTTAGGGCCAACAGGAATTAATACTGTTCCTTTATGATGTATCAGTTTCCATCCGGTTTGTTTCATCATTTTTTTAACTTCTTTCGATTTAGGAAAACGATGTGGCCCCTCGCCGTGTCCTCCAAAAACTGCTGTAAAAAACCTATATGGAATTTCGGATGTATGTGGCGGACAACTTAAAACCATGTAGGTCTTTAGTTTTGAAACACGGTGCATCTCTTTCAGGAACTGAACCGGATCGGATACATGCTCTAAAGTTTCAAGGCTTAAAACCCTGTCGAAAGTATTCGTTTGAAAAGGTAAATCTGAATAACTATCTATTTTAACCTGATTAATATGTGGACGTAACTTTTCTGCTTCTTTCATTAAACCTGCAGATATTTCGGCATTTATTACTTCGGACGTAGGCTCTGCTTTATGTATATAATCGTCAGCCTCTGCATCGCGGCTTGTGATATTGAGGATTTTCATTGCCGGTTTCATGTTCAGGTTATTTATGCTTTCGCGAAACCTTTGGTCGTGAGCATTCTTAACTTTGTTGTTTTCTTCAACATATATATTAGCTACCGAGTCCCAATGTTTTTCAACATCCTTATCTGTCCATGTGTGTTTTTCCGAAATTGTTTTCATCTGTTTAAAATATATTTCTCGCAAAGCCGCGAAGTCGCAAAGATTTTTTTAATCATCCTTCTTTGTTTTAAAATTCTTTAGCATGGATGTTTCATGTAATGTAAAATTATCTGGTACGGCGGTTAAGGATTGCAATTTGATCTGCCAATAAACCAATAAAAAATGCGAATATTCCCATTACGGTAATTAAAATTGCACTATTGGCAAATCGCGTAGCAACAAAATACCCATAAGTCCCCCACGATAATCCCAGAAAAGTAAGGATAATACTAAAAGGAAAAAAAATCTTTAAGGGATTGAAAAGCATGATAATACGAAACAAAAGCAATATGGTTTTGCTGCCATCTTTTATAAATTTCACACTGCTTGGCCTTCCCTGTCGTTCGCTAACAATAATCGGAAGGGTTCCAATGGTATAACCCTCTTTTAAATATGCAAGGGTTGAAGTGGTCGAAAAAGAAAAACCATTTGGCATTAAGTGAAGATAATCAAGGATAAGTTTGCGATGAAAACCGCGAAGGCCTGAATTATAGTCAGGTAGTTTTTGTTCAACTAAATATTCGCTAATAACCCGAATTAGCTTTTTACCACTTTGCCTGCGCTTTACCTGAAACGAATTGCTACCCCTCTCTCCTATAACAAGATCATACTCATTAAGCATTTTTGCTATTATGGGAATAGATGATGGGTCGTGCTGCCCGTCGCTGTCTATCATAATAATTATTTCACCTGTTGCTTTTCTGATACCTGTTTTCAGTGCAGCCCCATATCCTTTGTTGATATGGTGTTTTATTAGTTTCACAGGATATTGTGAAATTATTTCAGATGTTTTGTCAGTTGAACCATCATCGATAACAATAATCTCGTACATCTTACAATGTCCATCAGCCAGTAATTTTTCAAGAAAAGGTTTAATGCCGAGTTCTTCGTTAAAGGCAGGAATAATCACCGAAACTTTTGTTTTTTCAGATATGTTTTTTTCCACTGTGTTTTAATTAAAATGTAATATTTTGATATTTTTAAAACATGCAAAAGTAAGGAAATTTTAGCCTTTGGGATGTGGGTTTATCAGCAATAAAAAAAAATGCTGACAGCAGCCAACTTAATTTCTTTTGTTTCGGTTGTAAATTTAACGGGTTTGAACATTTTACTTAGTTTTGAAGCCGAATTATTATGTATGAATTAGTAATAGATTATGATACAGAAAATGCAATGGCTTAGGATAACATACAATTGGATTTTAGAAAGAACTTTTATCCTGTTTTGGATATTACTGCTCATAAATTTTATTAGTAAGATTTTATATCTCGATGCCGAATCGATGTGGTTGGATGAAGCTTCTACCTTAAACTGGGCATTACATTCTTTTAAAGAAATTATAATTATTTCGATTAACGATCCCAATGGGCCTGTGTTTCAATTTATACTTAAATCATGGATTAGCGTTTTTGGGATTTCGGAATTTGCAATAAGGTTACTTCCTGCTATTTTCGGAAGCATTATTATCTGGCCATTGTATTTGCTCGGAAGGGATTTGTTCAATAAAGAAGTCGGATTTATTGCCATATTATTATTTACGGTTTCAAATGTTTTTATTTTTTGGTCGCACGAGATTAGAAGTTATACCCTGGATGTATTTCTGTCATCCTGGTCTTTTTACTATTTTTTTAAGATTCTCAGGAATGGAAAAAAAACCGACACATTATGGTATGGATTAATATTGACCATTTTGCTTTATACCCATTTAACATCAGCCATGGTGCTTGTAGTACAGTTTTTTGCATCGCTATTTTATTTTAAAAGTAAACTCAGGAATGTTTTATATACTTATGCAGGAATGGCAGCCGCAACATTTTTGTTTGGCATTTGGTTTCTAAATAATAATTGGATTGGGGGCAAGGAAACTATATGGAGTAAAATTCCTGATTTTTATTCTATAATTGAACTTCTGGGTGTTTATTTCAATTCTAATAATACACTTTATTTTATAGGATTTATAATTTTAGCCTTTGTTCTTGCAATATTACTGTTCAGAGAAAAACTTCCAAAAGGCAAAGAGTTGATAATATTTGCTTTATGGGGTTTGCTGCCAATTGCAATCACTTTTGTAGGGTCAATTTATTACAATCCGAGATTTCTTCCAAAGTATATGATATATGCAGTACCCGGATTATATTTAAGTGTTTCTGTTCTAATAATATCCATATCGAAAAAAAACATAGTAAAAGTATTATTTACTGTGGTATTAATTGCCCTGATGTCTGCTGAAATAGATTTAAAGCCTGAAAAAAGTGAGATGTGGAGAGATGCAATTTCTTTTCATGATAAGTATAAAGACGCAAATACATTTACCGTTATCTGTGCACATTATCAATCTATTCCGTTTTCATATTACTACAATATCGAAATATTTAAAGATTATGAGAATATTGCTGATCGCTTACATGAAGAAAATATTTTTCTAATGTGTTCATTGAATGCTGTAGAAGAAGCTTTTTATTATGAAACATGGGCAAATCGTATGATCCTGATTTTGAGTCACGACATAATGTTCGATCCAAACGAGAAGTTGTTAAATCACATGCTGAAAGAATATGTGCTGGTGGACAAGAAAACTAATTTGCGGGGAATAAGGATTTTTGTTTTTGATTTAGCTCATACTCCCCAAAAAGATACTCCAAATATTGATATAGATTCTGTACCAATAAATGCCACTGTATATGGAAATATTTATATCAGGCGATTGAGAGAAATTGATGTTGTTTCGCCAGAAAAAGTGAAGTTTTCATGTGTAGTAAAATCACCCGAAATATTGGAAGAAGCGTATCTTATTATTTCAACAAGAGGTGAAAATACTGACAATTTAAGGTATGAGATTAGTCTAAATGAACTTGTACCAGGCGAACCATATAAAATTTCAAAAGAGTTTGTTCTTCCCGATAAATATTCGGTTGATAGCGATATTGCCATTTATATATGGCAACCAAATATTAAAAAGAAATTTGTTGTTGAAGAAGTAAAAATAGTTGTTGAATAAGGGGTCAAGGTTCCGGTTTGGAATCATCACTGCTTCTTTTTTTCGTAAATCTCATTATTATCGAAAGTAGAAAAATGAATAATTCGCCGCTCAAAAACCATAGGCGGCTTGCTACCCCAATAGTTGCCGAAATTGCAATACCTAATCCTATTGATGAAAGGTACCAGCTAATTATCCCCTCTCTTACACCAATGCCGCCGGGCATAATAATAGAAATAATTCCAATAGTACCTGCTAACGGAAAGCACATGCCCAAATACCAGGGGAAGTCGATTATGGCCAGGCCTTTGCTTAAAAACCAAAAAGAAAAACCAAACAAAAACCATTTTATGATAAACCAGGGCATAATAATCAGCACTTGTTTCAATTCAATTAGCGGGAAGTTAAACTCTTTTTTAAAGATGAGTTTTAATAAGCGAGTAAACAAAGCATGGGGTAAATCCCACAATATTACTAATCCTAAAAACACAACCATCCCCAATGAAAAAACTAACATAATGCCTGGATTCTCAAGAAGAAAAAGCGCAAAGCTGCCAAGAATAAATCCTGTCCATATTGAAATTATTTCTGCCTGAAGAGAAATGTTGACAGTTTCCTTTTCGTTATAATTATATTCTTTTGCAACATAAGCAGAGCGTCCGGCAATTGTCCAAACTTTTCCGGGAATATATTTACCAAATACCGACAAGCCTCCTGAAATTATTGCGTTTTTAAAGGAAATTGGTTTCCCCATTGCCCGTAGAGTTCGGTGCCACGACAGGTTGTCGAATAAAAAACCAATAAAAAGTATTATAAAAGATATAATTAAATTACCAGGTGAAACAATATTTGGGATTATCAGATAATCGGCTTTTATAAGTGCAAATATCAAAAATGCAATTGAAATGAAAATGAAATAGGTAATGTATTTTTTCATTTATACAATCGTTCATTGTCCTGAATATCCATCCACATGGCAAAAAGAAAAGCCTGAAATGATGATATGGTTAGAAAAATATAGATTATTAACCAACTATCCGGAGTTAGATTTCCCCTTACAAGAAAGTTTCTGATTAATTCAATAAAAAAGGGTATATCAATAATAAAAAGAAAAAACGAAAGAAAATAAAACAAGAACAGCGGATGAAAGTCGCGAATAAAATATTTCAGCCATAACCTTCTGAAAAAAGAGACTGTCAGTAGTTTTAAGATTCGGGGCACGAGTTTAAAAATCTTCATTTTAGATTGCTCGCCAATATTATAAATCGGTTTTATTTCAACTTCGGTAAGGGTACACGATGCAATATTCAAGCGTACAAGGATGTCGTTTGGATAGCCATATTTTTTATAAATTTTATCAAGTTGGAGTATTTTCAGTGCTCGTAACGAAATTGCCGTAAATGCAGTTTGTGTATCGCTAACTTTCCAATAACCCGATGCAATTTTGGTTAAGATTGAAAGCACCGAATTGCCCCAAAACCTGTGATTGGGGATAATTAATTTTGAACTTCGGTGTAAAAGCCGGTTGCCTTTTACATAATCAATATTATTAGTTATAACCGGTTCGCAAATTCGTTCCAGTTCGCGTGGATCCATCTGGCCATCTCCATCAACCTTAGCTGTGCAAAAAATATTATTCTGCCGGCACCATGAATATCCGGTTGATACGGCAGCTCCAACTCCACTGTTTTGTATATGCTCAATAAGGATAATCCTGTCTTTTTCAGGATTCTTGTTTGCAATAACCGACTCTGTAAGCCGTTCATCTTCCTCCTTATGGAAGCGATGCAAAGCTTGTTCGGGCGCATCGTAGATTGTAGTACCGGGAATTGCTTCGGCTATATCAGAATTAGAATAATCTTTTTTATCAGCATTGATAATCGACATTACAATCTCGCTGGTTTTGTCGGTAGAGCCATCGTTAACAATTATTATCCGGTCAATAAAATCAGGTATCGACTCAAGAACCATTCTTATTTGCCTTTCTTCGTTGAAAGCAGGGATAACTACTGCAACAGTTTTATTATGTAACATAATATTAGAATGAGTTTTATTACTTTACAAAGCTTGCAAAACTAATGTAATGTTCTGTAATAAAACATTAATCTTACACAAAAATAAGAGAACCTGTTCTTTACCGAACTGGTCTTTTTTGCTATTTTTTTTTGAACCAAAATAAAACAGCTTTATGAACATATAATATTGTGAGTAATCTGTGGCAGTTATTCTTTTCCAGTTTATCTGGGTTAGGTAGCTATCGGATAAAATTTAGCCACCTTATATCCATCATCAACATACAGGCAGAATAAATTATTATCTTCGCAAATTCAAATTGAAATGAACATGTATTCATACGAAACAAAAATCAGGGTAAGGTATAGCGAGACAGACAGGATGGGTTATGTGTATTATGGAAACTATCCTCAATATTACGAAGTTGGCCGTGCAGAGTTAATGCGCAGTCTCGGTTATTCGTACCTTCAACTCGAAAATATTGGAATTATCATGCCGGTTCAATCAATAAATATCCGCTATTTGCATCCTGCATTTTATGATGATGAGCTTACAATAAAAACCATAGTTCGCAATATGCCTACTTCGCGGATGAAGTTTGAATACGAAATTTATAATGCCGACGGTAAAATTATAAATAAAGGCGACGCAACGCTTGGATTTATTAATGCAAAAACCCGCAAAGCAATGAGGCCACCCAAAGAAATTTTAGATACTTTTAAAACTCTTATTTAACTAGAACTTTTTAACTAATGAGAATAGCAGTTGATTTTGACGGAACTATCGTTGAACATAAATACCCCGAAATTGGCGAAGAGTTGCTCTTTGCTTTCGAAACCCTTAAACAGTTGCAAAAACAGGGGCATCAGCTAATTTTGTGGACTTACAGAGCCGGAGATTATTTAGATGAAGCTGTTGAATATTGCCGTGAAAATGGCGTTGAATTTTACGCTGCCAATAAAAATTATCCCGAAGAAGTTTTTGATGATAGCATCTCGCGAAAAGTTGATGCTGATGTTTTTATCGACGACAGAAATGTTGGTGGTTTTCCGGGTTGGAGCAAAATTTGGCAAATGCTCAATCCCAATTCAAGTTTACAAGATGAATTGAATCATATTTCACATAAAAAGAAGTCGTTAAGAAAAAGGTTGTTTGGGTAAGTTTTAAATAAAAAAAAGAAAAAGGAAAAAGTGAAAAGGAAAAAGTGAAAAGGCGAAAGTGTGAATGTGAATAGCCCCAAAGGGGTGCAATCATTAGCTTATGGTGAAGCCATAAGAATAGAATAGAATAGAATAGAAGGCAAAATTGTATATGCGAATAGCCCCAAAGGGGTGTGTAATCATTAACATAGTTCGAAAGCCTATGTTGAAAGTTAAACCAGTAAGTCGTTAATAAAATATAGCTCTAAATGAAAAAAATCATTTTATTCATTTCAATCATAATTGCGACCCTAATCTTATCTGCTCAGGAAAAAGAGAACCTTGGCTCTACAATAAATTCTAAGTATCGCGATATCAACCCTATTGTAAGCCCCGATGGCAAAACACTGTTTTTTGTACGGGTCAATCATCCATCAAACAAATATGGCAAGGCCGATAGCGAGGATATTTGGTATTCCGAACTTCAGGATGATGAAACATGGTCGAAAGCCAAACTAATGCCTCCATCGCTTAACCGCATAAAATACAATAGTATACTTAGCGTAACCCCCGATGGAAATGTGTTTCTGATTAAAGGGGCATTTGATTACGGAAAACTGGTATCGAAAGGGTTTTCGTTGGTGTACCGCGAAAAAGGCGGTTGGAGCAAACCCGAAAAACTTGATATAAGGTTCTATGAGGATATGGATATGGGAGAATATAGCGGGGCATTTTTAAGTAACAACGGGCAAGTATTATTGATGTATTTTTCCGAGAATATCTCGAATAATATTTGTGATATTTATTTCAGCATTTTACAAAAAGATGGTAAATGGACTAAACCCAAAAGCTTAGGCAAAAATATCAATGGCAAAAAAACCGACGAAGTTTCTCCATTTTTGGCTTCCGATGGCAAAACATTGTATTTTTCGAGCAACCGGCCAGGTGGGGTGGGAGCGTATGATATTTACATGAGCCGCAGATTAGATGATAGCTGGAAAAAATGGAGCGAACCAAAAAATCTTGGGCAGGCAATAAATACTTCGGCATGGGAAGCATATTACTCGATTGATGCAGCCGGGAAATATGCCTACATGGTTTCGACCGAAAATTCTCTTGGACTTGAAGACATTATCAGAATCCCTCTTGAAAAAGAAGCCCAACCCGATCCTGTTGTCCTGATTAGCGGAAAAGTGATAGACTCGAAAACAGGCAAAGGCATATCAGCAAAAATTTTCTTCGAAGAACTTGGGCAGGAAGAACCAGTCGGTACTGCACGTACTAACCCCGATAATGGAAGTTTTAAAATTATTCTGCCTTACGGAAAACACTATTCTTTTTCGGCTAATGTTGATGGCTATTTTCCGGTTTCGGAAAATATTGATTTGATGCAGGTTGATGAATACAAAGAAATTTTAAAAAATCTGAAACTCGTACCTATTGAAGTTGGCCACACTGTAAGGTTAAACAACATATTTTTCGACTTTGGCAAAGCCGAACTAAGACCTGAATCTTTTGCCGAGCTAAATAAAGTTGTGAAACTGTTAAACGAAAATCCGGAAATGGAAA
>JAYENH010000562.1:0-2506 GCA_034721995.1 Bacteroidota bacterium | reverse complement strand
CCACGACTCACTAAACAACAGGGTGGTAAGATTATCGGACAATGAAAACATTACCGATGTACAACGGGCTAAACTAAACTTGCTAAAGACAAGGATTCATGATATTGAAAACCTTGATCCTCTTTTTACTGAACCAAAAAGCGATATCACCTATACCGATGCGAATAAGTCCATACTTCAAAGAGCCATTTCACTTATTACCCAGACAAGGGTAAAGGAGGGTATGCCACTTCTCCTTGATTATATTGAGTCTGTGGACGAAAATGCAGATTCGGCGGTATATGCAAGGATCTACATGGCCGAGGCCCTTCGTATTTTGAAAGAATACCGTAAAAGCGCAAGCATACTATATGAAATAATTAAAGATGGGAATATTAACATGAGCAATCGTGCCTTTGCTTATAATCGAATTGCTGCTTTATACAACGAAGGTGGGAATTGGCTCTCCGATGGCCATCCGACTTACGATTCTATCATCAAGTATTCGGATTTATGTATCGAAATTGCAACACAAAATGATTTGATTGCGCATCTTGCCACTTCTCAAAACGAGCTGGCCTACATTTATTACAGGAAATTAGGGGAACTGGATTTAGCACTTGAATACGCCCAAAAAGCAGTAGATAACTTTATTGCTGCCAATATGGTACCCCAGGCCATGAATGCATCAAAAAACCTGGGTGATATTTATGTTAAAAAGAAAAAATACAATGAGGCAGAAAAGATATTTCTCCATGCTCTTGAAATTGGTGATTTTGAAAAATACAAGGACTTGTATGTGAGAATATACCTTAGCATGTCGTATTTGGCAATTTTAACAGAAGATTATCGGGCCGCAGCCGAATACGAAAGTTTAGCAAGAAAAATGCAGAGAGGTTTATATTTTGAAAGGATAGAAACAGAAATGTATGACATGGCTGCCAAATATAATTTGCAGCAAAAGGAAATGAAGATTATTGAAGAGCAGCAAAAGAACAAAATCTACCAGCAACAAAAAAAATACCTGATTATTATTATTATTATATCCTTTGCATTGGTAATTATCTTATTTTTTCTATTCCGATTTAAGGCCCAATCATACAAGAACTTATTGCAGAAAAACCTGGAGTTGGCAAGTTGCGACCGTAAAATACTTTCGGAAGGTGAGTTTATTCCTGAGCCTGCAAATATGGATGGACAAAAGGAACAAGATGACATGAATGGCCAAAGCAAGGACTATGAATTGATAAGGAAGTTTAATGCGTATTTTACCCAAGAAAAACCCTACCTGTTGACACATATAAATATTGAAGAAGTGTCGGCACAGTTAGAAACAAATCGGACCTACCTGTCGAAAGCCATCAATGCGGTTTTTAATAAAAGTTTCAACACCCTGGTAAACGAATTCAGGATTAGGACTGCCCGTCAGCTTTTAACCGAAGATAAATACAACCACATGTCCATCGAAGCCATTGGCGAAATGGTCGGCTACAATTCCAGGATTGCCTTTTACAAGAATTTCAAGAAAATAACAGGATTGACACCATCCTATTTTAGGGAATCGGGTTCTTCCGGTAAAAAGTAGGCAGGCAATAGAAGGCAGTACCAGTCAGCAGGATTTAGTCGTTTATAAGTGCTTGTTCCTGGTTATGCGAGAAGTTGTTATATGATACTGAGGGGACAAATCTATTGGGATTTTTAGTAGCCCGTTGTATTAGTGAAACAATCAAAACAACTTAACCAATCTTACTTGTTCTTTTGGCCAAGTTGTTTCGACAGTTTCACTTAGTGTGATTCATAATATTAACCAGCAAAATACCTGCTACCGACACTATTTATGACATTTTGTAGTCATTCCTCATCGTTGACCCGACCTGTTGCCCAACTCCATAATTCCATTTTCCTATCATTCAAGTCTCGTTACAACAATCAATATCTAATGAATGACCCCAATGACCATCAATTACTTATATATAAAAATTGACGAATGTTTACATCAATTGACGAATGTTAACATGCGTAATCCCCAATCAAAAGCGCATTGCTTAAATGCTTGCTCCATAATGTTTAATGATGCAAATTGACGAATGTTAACATGCTTTGACAGATGTTAACCACAAGTGCTTGTTTTCTATCCTTCACTTCTCCTATCTTTATCTCTGAAATGAAGAGTCTCAGTATCCATATCACCGGAAAGGTTTACAAAGTAGGGTTCAGGTATTATGCCAAGCAAATGGCAGAGCGATGTGGAATTTGTGGCTCTGTAAGGTATTCCGATCAACAAACGGTAATTATCGAGGCTATGGGAAACGACGACGAATTAAACAAATTTATTGGTCGTTGCCGGATCGGGTGCTATGGTTCGGCAGTTAAAGAAATAACCATTGCCGAAAAGGAATTTCCGGTAAGTACCAGCTTTGAGATTGTTAACAGTTGGCAGTCCATAGTCTTCTGTCCACAGTCTTCAGATGAAGTAAAGCGAAAACCCCGCAAGGAACACGACGTTATCAACAGTCAACAACAAAAG
>JAYENH010000561.1:0-2508 GCA_034721995.1 Bacteroidota bacterium | reverse complement strand
CGGTTTATATTCGGTTACTGTTAGCGACGACTTTGGATGTAAAAACTCAGATTCAATTATAATTGCAAACCTTTTGCCTCCAAATATTGATTTAGGCCAGGATACCACAATCTGCGAAGAACATACTCTTACATTAAATGCTGCTTACGAAGAAGGCGAATACAACTGGTCAACGGGTGAGTCGACTGCTACTATCGAAGTAAATACAGCCGGAAATTATTTTGTTACCGTATCTAACCGATGTGGCGAAACTACCGATTCGATCGAAATTAATATTTACCCAACAATTTTGTTTGACCTTGGCAACGACCATGAAATATGTGTTGGCGACACTCTTACTCTCGATCCGGGCAATCTTGGCACAAGCTATCAATGGTCAACCGGAGCAACGAGCCAAACTATAAATGTAACATCAACAGGTACATATATTCTTCAGGCTTTTCATGCAAATACAAGTTGCAGTGCCCCAAGCGATAGTGTAACTGTTACTGTTTTTGAAGACCCTACGGTTTCGACAAGTAACGATACCATTATTTGTGAGGGCGATGTTGTATTAATATCTGCTTACGGAAATTATATTACTGATTATAATTGGTCGAATGGATCAATTGCAAACTCTTTTACTGTTGGTTCTCAGGGCATGTATTATGTTACGGTTTCAAATATGTGTGCATCCGATTCCGATTCGGTATATATTGCCGTAAATCCGATTCCTGATATTTTTATTGGAAACGACACAGCTATTTATGACGATGAAACCCTTCAGCTTCAGGTTGAGGAAAATCCTAATTGGACATATTTATGGACACCCGATTCATATATTTCGGGCATTGGCATACCGGATCCTGTTATTGCGCCACCAACAACAACAACATACACAGTTGAGGTTACCGATACCCTGGGCTGCCGCGATGTGGCAAGTATAACTATATCGGTATCGGAACGCCCCTTGCCTGTTCTTGAATTTTACAACACCTTTACACCCAATGGAGATGGTACAAACGATTTTTGGGTAATCGACAATATTGAAGAATATGAAAACTCGGTACTCGAAATTTATAACAGGAACGGGCACAAAATATTTTCGGCCACAAATTACCAAAACGATTGGGATGGGACTTACAACGGAAAAGATGTACCGGCACATACTTATTTTTACATGATGTATCCCGGCGAAGGTGATACTGAAGTTTATACGGGGCATGTTACGATAATAAGATAAGTCGGAAGACCGAAGTCGGAAGTCGGAAGTCGGAAGACTGAATAATAATTGCATAAATATAAAACAAGAAACAACTAAGGCATGGAAATTTTAAAACACAATAGAATACTTATCCTTTTCATTGCGCCTTTGCGAGAAATTTTAAACTTATGAAGAAATATTTCTACATTATAATAATTACTTTAATACCAATTATTGGCTGGTCGCAGCAAACACCCCAGTTTAGCCAGCGGATGATTGATGTTTACCAATATAACCCTGCATATACCGGCTCGAAATTGCACACCGAATTTATGTGGCATAACCGTAACCAATGGAAAGGCTTCGAGGGTGCCCCAAAAACATCATCATTTACTTTTCATACCCGCTTAAACCGCTTAATGGGATTGGGTGTTTCTTTTTATAAAGATGAAATCGGGATTCAGAAAACCGTAGGCTTAAAACTCGCTTATGCCCACCATATCGAAATGGATCGTTTTAATCTATCCTTTGGATTATCAGGCGATATACTTCAATATGGCATAGACGGGAATTCAATTACAATTAAGGAAACAAGTGATAATGCCATTAATCTCGAAGTTTTCGATAAAAAATGGAGACCCGACGCTACTTTCGGGATTTTCCTTTTTAGCAAGAGTTTTTATTTGGGGTTTTCGATGCTGAACATGTTAGGCTCTACTGTAAAGCTTTTTAACGAACAGGGCAAGGATGCCAATATCGATCTTGTTCGGCATTATTATGTTAATGCCGGTTTTAGTTTTAGCCCTATCAGGAATTTCGATTTCGACCCTTCCATTCTTTTTGTAATGGCTCGTGGCACACCTATGCAAATAGACCTGAACATGAATGTTCAATATTTATCGAAACTTCTTGTGGGTGTTTCGTACCGTGTAAAAGATGCAATTGTGATTGTAGCAGGGGTTAAGATTAAAGATCGTTTAAAAATGGCCTATTCTTATGATATTGTTACATCGCCATTAAGGACGTATAATTCCGGCAGCCACGAAATAATATTGTCATTTGTTATCCCGGGCAAGCGTGGAAAATGGAACCGGTGGAAACATGAATACCAATTCGATTATAACCCCAAAACCAATAAGTGGCGCGAACGATGGTAGCCGACTTTATTTAGACTGCTAAATTATTATTGGCCGAAAGGTTTATCAAGCTCTTCGATTTTATTAGTCTAAAAGGCAAGAGAGATACTCCTATTGAAAATTAAAAAACCAACCTAAAGCATACCTTGTTCGATTTGCAGGCATTCCATGAATGGGCAGGGGAATATG
>JAYENH010000560.1:0-2511 GCA_034721995.1 Bacteroidota bacterium | reverse complement strand
TTTAGTAATTGCAACTTCATATTCATCTTCTAACCAAAAAGCCTCTCCTTTTTGCACCTTATGGTCTATCATTCGTTGTGAGGTACGTGAGTTATGAGTAACCCAAGTAATATGATATGGTTTTTTCTCTTTTTCTTTAAAAATATGGGGAAATTCGTTTTGCCAATTAAACGCTTTATCGCCCGCAACTGCTTTGCTATCTATTAGCGAGTTTCCACATTTAATATTATTGTTTAAGGTATTTAGTTTTCTGCGTGGTTGGGCCGTGCGTAACCAAAGCGAAAGTTTTGCTATTTCTACACTTTCTTCGTTTAAATCAACTCCGTAAATATTGTTTTCTAAAATGGTGTTTTCAATATTTTTCAAAACCATTCCACCACCAAGTAATGAAGTTTCTAATTCGTCTATGTAGGTGTGTTCTTTTATTAAAAAGTCTAATGCTTGATTTAAAAATGCACCAGAACCACAAGCAGGGTCGAGAATTGTTAGGGTTAAAAGCCAGTCTCTATAATTGTCAAGTTTTGTTTTTAGGTTCTTTAATGTATCTGTTTTTCTTCCTTTTCGGCTTTTTTGGTATTCCTCTTCTTTTATTTCTAATTCTTGTTTTTTCTCTTCGCAAAGTTTACCAACTGTATTATCTACAATGTATTTGGTAATATATTTGGGTGTATAAAAAACACCATCTTTTTTTCGTTTTGTTTTTTGTTTATCAAACTCAGTTCCTTCAATTTCTGCATTTACGCTTTCAATCTCATTTAGCGAATTTTCAAAAATATGACCGAGAATATTTACACCTACTTGGCTTTCAAAATCGTAATCGGAAAGTGCTTTTGTGTGTTTGTAAAGTATTTGGCTATCGAGAACTAAGTTGTCAAGAATTGCATCAGGTTTAAATAAACCTCCGTTGTAAGCAAAGATTTCAGCTTTTTTATCCGTTCCCTTTCTCCCTTCGTCTAAATATTTAAAATACAACTTAAACCTATTATAAAGTGGAATATCTGTATCTAATTCGTTAAGTTTATCCCAATCTTGTAAAATTCTAAGTGTTGAGTTTGGCGGTAGCAATCCTTTGTCTTCTGCAAAAAAGATAAATAAGAAACGGTCAATCAGTTTTTGCGATTTTTTGAATAATGCTTGTTTTATATTCTTTGTTGCTCTGTCGGTATCTTCTTTTTGTAGTTCGGTTCTAAATATTTCGTTTTTCAGGTTTTGTTTTACCAAATCTCTAAAAAGTTCTATTTTGAATTGCGAATAATCGGAATAAAACTTTTTCGTAATACTTTCTTCGGCTACAACACTATCGGTTTTTATTTTTAGCGGAACATTATTTAATATATTTTCTTTGTGCAGACATAAATACAGTAATTCAAATTGTTCTTCGTTCAGAGTGAACAAATTAAATTCTTCAAAATCAACTGCATTATTTATATAAAATCGAAGTTTCTCAAAATTTGATGTAATAACATAAACACAAGCTGACTGATTTGCTTTGTAATCAAATGCTTGTTGTCTTACACTTTCAAGGTCTTTTGTTTTGGTGCTTTTTAGTTCTATTACGGCTAATGCTTTGCTATCTTTTAAAATTGCACCGTCTGCCTTTTTTGCTCCCTTTTCGTTTTTTAATTCTGTTGTTAGATTAAATTGTGGTTCAGGATTTAAAGTATAGTCAAACACTTTTACAAAAAGTTCTCGTAAAAATCCTTCTTGAAATTGTTCCTCTTTACTTTCACGAATATTCTCTTGCCTCTCAGGATTATGAAAGTAGTTAGCATATTTCTTATACGCTTTTTCAACTGCTTTCTTATCTTGCAGTTTCCTATATTTCTTTAATACTGATGTTTGGAATAATCCCATACTATTTATCTAAATTTAATTAAGTGTTAAAATTAACATTTTCTCTCGTGGGAAGGAAAAAACAGCTCTTTTGGTTTTCAACATTCTTTTAACTTTTATCTCAAATTACCACAAAAACCAAATGTGCTATTTGTGCGGTGGGTTTCCGTTTCTATTTTCCTTACTGTATTTTCAATGCTATGTCGTTCTCCTTGCTTGTGCCTAACTCATAAATATTTACTACACACTTGTAAATATTTAGCCTTTCGGCATTGTTTTTTCTTGCTGTATTTGTATGTTCGTGAAATATCTTAATTGCTTTAATTTCATAGTGGTTATTTAATTTACATCAAAAGTAACAATACTATTTAAACATCCAAACCATCTAAAAGATTTTTAATACTGCCGAGGTGTTTCTTCGAGCTATGGGTGTAAATTTCGGTGGTTTTAGACGATGCGTGAGCAAGCAAAGCTTCCCCGGAATATAAATATTTCAGACACAGGCAACTATTCCCTGATGTTGAACAATGCCTGCGGAACTTATTCCGACAGCCTGTTTTTGTCTGTCCATGAAAACGCTTTTGAATTTCCATTCGATTCACTTTGTCCCGACCCAAACCCTCGCTCCAAGCGAGAGCTTGGGTTGCACCGTTATCGACATGTCGGGACTTGCGAAAG
>JAYENH010000559.1:0-2511 GCA_034721995.1 Bacteroidota bacterium | reverse complement strand
TAGTCGGACAAAGCATTGGGGCAGGTATTGGCATTCAGCTTGCCGAAACAGCACTGGGAAAGAGAATAGTTTCGAGTACCTATAATCCAACCTGGGGACTTGATATTGCAGGTGAGCTTAGATTATACGATCCTTACGATGCCCCAAATTATCCATTGATAAGTTCGAAAACAATCGAAGGTGCCCCTAAAGTGTTTACTGTCGAAGGCGATTCCGTTTGGGTTGGTGCGCAAATTAATTCGGTTTGGTCGGTAGCAGTTTATAAAATCGAGGCCGACACATTTCGCCTTGTGGCCCATGCCCCTGCGCCAGGAAAAATTTACAGTGTAACGAAAGATGGGAACCGCATTGCTGTGGGCTGCAAACTTGGTGGTGCTGCCTGGTATTATTTCAATGGAACATCATTTTTTCAGGAAGGTAGTATTCCGGCATTTTCGATTAATGCAATTGATGTAAAAATAAAGAACAACTATTTATATATCGCCGATCAGAAAAATGGACTTTATGTATATGATGTATCAATACCAGGCAATCCGGTATTGGCAGCGCAAAGCTCCGGCAGCGGCGGATGGGACAATACTTTCGGGGCACGGGGAATAGATGTTGGACCTGATGGCAAAATTTACCTTACTGATTTTCATGTGGGCACCATGATAATAGAGGCAATAGATACTTCTATTGTAACAGTGGTACCTGTTGCACAAAAAGATAAAAAAGAAAGTATCAGCGTTTATCCGAATCCTGCCGGGAATTATGTAACTTTTACTTGCTTGCAGAGGGAATTTTTAGATGCTAATATCAGTCTCTACGACATGACGGGACGAAAGCTAATGGAAAGAGATCAAATAAATGGAAAGCAATATTCGATATCAATTTCAGATTTTAAACCAGGATTATATATGTATAAAGTTTCAGATAGAAATTTCCAGTCTGTGAACGGGATATTGGTGAAGGAATGATATTTTGTGTAGATTAAGGTAAATATCAAGCTTGGGCCTGAGCAGGTATCAGATAATATATTATTTAGTCTTTGCAATAAATCGTCAAATACTGCGTTACTCTCGCTTTTGAAACAGTCATTTACATAAGGTAAACTCCTTGGTTTCAAAAGCTTCGAAAGCCTTGTCTTTGCCGATTTCTTATCAAAGACTTGAAAAACGGTAGTTTTCGTGCAGGCACTATTTAAGATAGAAACAAAACAGTGGCTTACAAAAAAATTGAGCCAAAGAATTTCCGCAAAAACTTGTTACAAAATTCTGCTACTTTTGCTGCTCGGTTAATATATTTATTATGGTAGAAAAAATCTATAGTGTAATTACAGGAACGGGAAAATATATCCCAACAAGGATTGTTAAGAACGAGGATTTTCTTAACAACGAATTTTATGAAACAAACGGAAAAAAGCTTGATAAAACAAACCGGGAAATAATTGATAAGTTTCTGGAAATTACGACTATTGCTGAACGACGGTATGTTACCGACGATTTGGTAACTTCCGATATTGCCTGGCATGCTGCCGTGGATGCTATTAATTCTGCAAACATCGATAAAGAAGATTTAGATTATATAATTGTAGCACATAATTTTGGCGATGTACGGAGCGACAATAAGCAATTAGATATTGTACCAAGTCTGGCTACCCGGGTAAAACACAAATTAGATATTGAAAACCCATACACCGTAGCTTATGATTTGCCTTTTGGTTGTCCGGGCTGGTTACAGGGCATTATTCAAGCCGACTATTTCATAAAATCGGGCGATGCCAAAAAGATACTCGTTATTGGTGCCGATACATTATCACGCATTTCCGATCCACACGACAGGGATAGTATGTTATATGCCGATGGTGCCGGGGCCACAATTTTGGAGGCTAAAAAAAGCGAGCAACCAATTGGGATACTTGCACATGTAACCCGTTCCGATACTCATTTATATTCCAAAATGTTAAATATGGGCAAATCGTATAAGCCCGACATTGAAAACTTTGAAGATCTTTTCTTAAAGATGAATGGCCGTAAACTTTATCAATACGCGCTCGAAAGAGTACCAATGGCAATAAAAAACTGTTTGGACAAGAGCAATACCCATCTTAGCGAAATAAAAAAAGTATTGATCCATCAGGCTAACGGAAAAATGGACGATGCAATATTGAAAAGACTTTATAAACTATATGATAATGTTGATATACCTGAAAACGTCATGCCAATGACAATTGCCTGGTTGGGAAATTCTTCGGTGGCAACCATTCCAACATTAATAGATCTTATATTTAAAGGAAAAATGGAAGGGCATAAAATCAGTAAGGGAGATACCGTGGTTTTCGCTTCGGTAGGGGCCGGCATGAATATTAATGCTATGACTTACAAAATGTAACTTACTTCATGAAAACTCTATTAATCTAAATATCTGCATTATACTATTTTTTCAAATCTTCTAAAATTTCAATTAACTGGTATACTGTACTACTGGGGTTTTTATATTTATTCAATTGTTTGGCTCTTTTAATTGCAT
>JAYENH010000558.1:0-2512 GCA_034721995.1 Bacteroidota bacterium | reverse complement strand
GTGTTTTCGAGTAATAGATTTTTACCCTGGATCGAAAAAGAATTACATTTATATGAATTATTGTTAACATTGATTATCCTATTTATAGTATCGGGATTACAAATTATTGTTTTCAAAAGGTTCTCCTTTATCGAAGAATCATATATCGTATATTTTATTCCGGCTTTCATATTTTTTATTGTTCCTACCTTAGCAATAAAAAGCTTTGTTTTTTTAATAAAAATTCCCGAACCTGTTATTAAGCACAAAACCTGGACTTACCCAATAAATGACGAGATTGATGCACCATCGCACGAAATGCCAGATGTTATTCCAATAAACATAGCGGTTAAAAAAAGCATCGACGATACAAACATTACAGTTGTTAGGGCAAATGCCCCAACAAAAATGAAGCTTGGCGATTTTTTCTATTTTGTTCTTCAGGACTATAACCTGAAAAATGCCGGCGATCCAATATATTTTGCAAACCCCAACGACGAAGTTTATAAATGGTATTTCAACATTGCCCCAAATTGGTACGAAACAACACGCTACATCGACCCAAACCTTAGTATCGAAGACAATAAAATTAAAGAAAACAGGAAGATAGTTTGTACGAGACTATTATCAGAATAAATATAAATTTATTTATAATGAACGAACCGATAAAATATTTCCAGGTAAATTGGATAAACGGAATGAAAATAGGCAAAGATCATTTTAAAGATCAGGAAAATGCCTTTTCAGATCAAATAAAAGATTCAATTGCATCGAGGTTGAATACCCATAATTACGGATTACTTAGCCCTTTTGTTGGAAAACAAAATTCATTAAACATCTGGCACAATCTTGATAATCAGAAAATACTCAGGTTGAAAATTACAGAATGTCGGGCAATAACTTTGGGCGGTGCAAGAATCGAAATTTCCGATATTATTAGTGGCTCCAATCAAAACCCAATTCCATATCCCGAAACCACTATTGACCTGGAATCGAAAAAAGATGGAATTTATTATATTACCCTTTCGGTCAATCCGTTTTCGAGAGTTGCTTTTGGTGGGGCAAATCCTGATGAAGATCCGCCAAGAAGGCCATATACAATCCCCCAATACAAAATAAGTACAATTCCCGAAGACGAGCTTTCGAAACAACAAATCGGGCCTTTTCATCTTACCATAGGGAAAATGAGCATCGTGGACGGAAGACCTTCAATTGTCGAGAATTATATCCCTCCCTGCGTGTCGATAAATTCGCATCCCGACCTTATTGATTTCCATTCAAGCGTAGATGATTTCTATGTAAGGATTGAAAAGTTTATGGTAGAGATTATTCAAAAACTGAAACAAACCAGAAAAACCAACAAGCTGGCAGATTCGATGCTCATAATCTCGAACCGGCTTCTTCCTTATATTTCGATGAACACAGCCCGGCTAAGGTGGGAATTGATTAATGAGCCTCCAATAGGCCTGTTGGTGCATATTGCAGCTTTTGCACATTCGTTCAGGACAATTTTAGATACCGAAGTTTTTCAGGAGCGTGAAGAAATTATTAACTTTTTTACCGATTGGTGCGACATTCCCAAAGGGAAATTCGACAATATTTTAAACAACTGCATGAATTTCAATTATCACCATATCGATATTTTTCACAACCTCGAACAAGTAAACGAATTGATGAAAATTATTTATTCAATTTTTGAAAAGACAAGCAAATTAGACTTTATCACAACAAAACAGCCGGGTCCCGTTATTGGTGAAGTTAAAGAAGAAAAGAAATCGAAATTCTCATTTTTACAATAAGAGCTATGGAAATAACAAATAAAAAAGAACGTAACACAGCATTTTTTCAGTTTATTATAATCTTTCTCGGAAGCATAATAATAGTAAATCTGGCATTGTTTTTCGATTATACTTTCCCGACAAAACAAATAAAAGCCCTGAAAATCGAAAATGCTGCTTTAAAACAAAACAAGGGCAGTAATGCAGATCTTCAACAATTTTACTTCGATATTGAGGCTATTGTCAATGTAGAAGATTCTTACATACCTCGCAAAAAAGTTGATGAGATAGAAAGCCTGCTTTCGAAAGCCCGAAAACAATTCCCCGACAATGATTTAGTAGAAAAAGTAAATAGCATCTGCTATAAGTTAGTTGCACTCAATTCAAATCTCGGCGATGTAAAAGAAACTTTAAGTGAGTGCAAAAATGACCTGAGAAAATGCAGGAAAGATTTTAATGATTACAAAGAAGATTTTTAGTGAATACCGGTTATTACAAATTACCGCTTCAGGTGGAATCGTTGATGAACAGGGATGATTTGCCCAAATCAAATCTCAGGGATTCGATAAATCAATATCTCAGGTTGATAATTATTTCAAAATTCGGGGAGTTGGATTCCGATATTAACTTTGGATGCAAAATTTGGGAAGACGATTTTAATCTTGGCACTAATCATTTAAACTATACCGAAGAGCTAAAGGAGCATTTACAACAAGTAATCGAAAAGTACGAAAAACGTTTGTCGGCCATCAAAA
>JAYENH010000557.1:0-2512 GCA_034721995.1 Bacteroidota bacterium | reverse complement strand
ACCGAGGAACAACGCCTGCATTTCGATATGCACATAGGACAAAAAGGCAATTTTCATAAAAAAGAAATGATGATGAAAAAGAAGCATCACTTTAGGCATTAAAGGCGAAAGGCGAAAGGCGAAAGGTAAAAGGAGTTAAGTAGTTGAGTGGCCTGGCAGGAAAATAGCTTAGAAAATAATTGTTGTCATCGGGTTTTACAAACTAAATTAGTTTAATTCGATGACAACCATTTTTTAAAACGACTTTATCGACGGGCTTTGTAAAGGTTTATCATGTAGTTGGTTTCAGTGCTATTAATTAAAAAATATGAAAATGAAATTAAACGCTCCAATAGTAATAAAGTTGAACAGGCAAAACTTCAATATGAAGAATATTATATGCTTAATACTTTTTCTATTGGGAAGCCAATTAAATTATTTACCGGCTCAAAATGCAGGAGATAATTTTTTCGACTCCGATACCATTCATGAAATAAGGCTGACCTTTAATCAGGCCAATTACTGGGATTCGTTGATATACTATAAAAACCTTACAGATTCGATAGGTGAGAACATTTATATGGAGGCAGGTCTTGAAATTAATGGTACTGCATTAAACCCTATTGGGGCACGGATCAAGGGAAATTCATCTTATTGGGCTTACCCCGGAAATAAAAAAGCCTTTAAGCTTGATCTTAACGAATACTTTTCGGAGCAGAAATATGACGGATTTAAAAAACTGAGCCTCAACAACTCTTTTAACGATCCCAGCTTTTTGCGTGAAAAACTACTACTTGACTACATAAGGAAACACAATATACCCGGGCCGCGATGCACCTTTGCCAATGTATATATAAATAACAACTATTGGGGCTTTTATACAGTTGTCGAACAAATCGATAAAACCTTTTTAGACGATTATTTTGGGAATAAAGATGGGAATTTATTTAAAGGCGACCCTCATGGAAAACTCAAATGGAAAGGCCCGGACCAAACACAATACTATAATGATTACGAACTGAAAACAAACGAAAGCACTAACGATTGGTCTGATTTGGTTGAATTAATCGATAAAATCAACAATTCATCTCCCGCCGAATTCGAAGACTCGTTGAACAGCATTTTTAATACTTCAATATACCTGAAAAGCTGGGCGGCAAACATCCTTTTTGTGAGTTTGGATTCGTATATAGGATTTGGGCATAACTATTATATATACCACAATTCAGCTACCCATAAATTCGAATGGATAACATGGGATGCAAATGGATGCTTCGGTGTGTTCAATCTTGGTATGAACGTGCATCAGCTAAAGAATTTGAGTGTGCTTTTCGTAAAAAACCCGCCTATGGAACTACCTTTGAACCCTAAAATCCTTTCGAACATTGACCTCAAAAATGAATACCTTAATTATATAGCCGGCTTCCTGGCTTCCGATTTTGATACATCTTACTTTTTCCCCATAATCGACAGTCTGGCCGGCAGGATAAGGAGCGATGTATATGCCGACACTATGAAAATGTTCTCGAACCAGGAATTTGAAGACAATATTGAATATACAATTGTGATGTCGGGCAATAAATCGATTTCGGCCCTTAAAGATTTTTTTACAGACCGCGTACCTGCTGTTATTAGTGAACTTGCAGGATTAGGAATTTATGTTGGACACGATGAACTGGTAAACCTTGATTTTGGAATTGATGTTTATCCAAACCCTGCGACCGATTTTTTCACAATAGAATTTAACAAGACCAAGAACTGTGAGTACGCATTAAAATTATATGACTTAAGTGGTAAATTGGTGAAAGAGATTGACAATATTACTACTGAGCGACTAACTATAAATACGGGCAATTTAAACAATGGGATTTACTTATTGCGCTTAATTAATTATAATGATAAAATTACATATACAAGAAAATTACTAATTGAATAATAAACACATGTAAGCAATAAAAAATTTCATGGTCTAAAAGAAAAAAGAAATAAGCAATAACCGGTGAAGCTGTAAAACATAATAAAAATGAAAATCAAAAATTTATTTATTATAACCATTATTTTTCTGATGCTAAATTCCTCAGCAAAATCGCAGGAATTATACGACATCAATTCCATAACCACCATCGAAATAACTTTTTCTGAGAGCAACTGGGATCAAATACTTGATAACCTGAAGGCTGCCGGAAACGAAGAAAGGCTTATCGGTTCGGCAATAATTAATGGTATTCAGTTCGATAGTGTTGGTGTGCGCTACAAAGGGAATAGTTCGTATCAGGCAAATCAGGTCAAAAACCCGTTAAATATCAAGCTCGACCATGTTATCTCGAATCAGGATTACGATGGCTATGGGACTTTAAAGCTCTCGAATTGTTTTAAAGACCCGACTTTTGTCCGCGAAGTGTTGAGCTACGAGATTGCCCGTAATTATATGCCTGCAAGCAAAGCCAATTTTGCAAAAGTCTATGTCAATGGGCAATACATTGGATTGTACACGAGTGTTCAGTCTGTCGACAAAAAATGTTTGTCGACAGAC
>JAYENH010000556.1:0-2521 GCA_034721995.1 Bacteroidota bacterium | reverse complement strand
ACCCGAAAGCCCCAAAGGGGTGTAATCATTAGCATGGGGCGAAGCCCTATGAAATAGGTAAAGTAGAAAGAGAACCATATTTTTATACAATTTTAGTATAAATCAGAAAAAAATATTATTTTTATAAAAAATTATAGTTATGGCAGAAAAACAAAGATATACTGATGATGAACTTCAGGAATTTAAAGCACTTATTCTTGGAAAGATAGAAAAAGCACAAAGTGATTATGAAGTGTTACGTTCAACCATTTCTCATTCCGACGATAATGATATTCAGGATACTTCGCCAACTTTTAAAGTATTAGAAGAAGGTGCATCCGTTTTGTCGAAGGAAGAAGCAGGTAAACTGGCACAGCGGCAACTGAAATTTGTCCAACACTTGCAAGCAGCAATTATCCGAATTGAGAATAAGACTTATGGGGTTTGTCGCGAAACAGGTAAGTTGATTTCGATGGAGCGTTTACGCGCAGTACCACATGCAACCCTTTGTATTGACGCTAAACGTAACCAAGGCTAAAAATCAACTGTTTATCAAAATAAAAAGATTGAAGCTTATTTTCCGATCTTTTTTTGTAGCAATAAATCGAAATTGAATTCTGCAAAAAAACAGGATTCAATAATCAATTGTCAATAATCAATAATCAATTGAAAGAATGTCAAGGCTCAACAAAGCACTTATTATTATCCTGACAATTTTAATTTTCGACCAAATCCTGAAAGTTTGGATAAAAACAAACATGACCCTGGGAGAGGAGTTCCATATTTTTGGAAATTGGTTTATCATACATTTTACCGAAAATCCTGGGATGGCATTTGGTGTAGAACTCGGCGGTGAATATGGGAAAATGGCACTCAGTATTTTTCGTATCATTGCCATATCTGCTATTGGATATTACATTTTTTATCTTGATAAAAGGAATTCGCCAACAGGACTCATCCTGAGTATTTCGCTAATTTTTGCCGGTGCTTTTGGGAATATTCTCGATAGTGCTTTTTACGGCATTATTTTTAACGAAAGCTACCACAATGTTGCCACACTTTTTCCTGAGGATGGTGGATATTCTGGGTTTCTTCATGGTAAAGTTGTCGATATGTTCTATTTCCCGATTATAAAAGGGCATTATCCGGCCTGGTTCCCATTCTGGAAAAATGAAGCATTTATCTTTTTCAGGCCGGTTTTCAATGTTGCTGATTCGGCCATTACAGTTGGTGTCGCATTTATTATTCTTTTTCAGAAAAAATTTTTTACTAAAGATGAAAGCAATAATGAACGAGAAGCAGAAATCATTCATGCAGAAAGCGATTAAGCTTTCGCTCGAAAGCATGAAGCATGGAGGAGGTCCTTTTGGGGCTGTTATTGTAAAAAACGGTGAAATTATAGCCGCCGAATCGAACCATGTTACACAGCATAACGACCCTACCGCCCATGCCGAAGTTTGCAGCATTCGTACCGCCTGCACAAAACTCGAAACATTCGATCTTTCGGGATGCGAACTGTACACATCGTGCGAGCCTTGCCCCATGTGCCTCGGAGCCATTTACTGGTCGCACATCAGCAAAGTTTATTATGCGAACACCCGCAACGACGCAAAAAATGCCGGTTTCGACGATTATCTGATTTATGATGAAATCTCGAAAGACATCGACAATCGTATTATCCCATTCGAGCAAATAATGAGGGACGAAGCAATAATGGCTTTCGAGGAATGGGAAGGACTTGAAGATAAAACGGATTATTGATATCATTTTATGAAAATAGTAAAAGCAATACCCAACACCATAACTTCCTTAAATTTGTTTTCGGGCTGTTTGGCAATTATCATGGTATTTCAGGGGCAATTGCATGTAGCTTCAATGTTTATTGGAATTGCTGCCGTCCTCGATTTTTTCGATGGTTTTGCGGCCCGTTTACTGAAAGCATATTCCGAAATCGGCAAACAATTAGACAGCCTGGCCGATATGGTAAGTTTTGGTTTAGCACCCTCATTTATCATTTATAGTTTGATAAACGATGTTTTAAAAACTGATGGGTTTTATTCGCAAATGCCTGTTTCGGAAATTGTATTGCTTTGCCTGCCTTTTTTAATAGCTGTTTTTTCGGCCCTTCGCCTTGCAAAATTTAATATCGACACCAATCAAACAACAAGTTTTATTGGCTTGCCTACTCCTGCCAATGCAATATTAATTGCCTCGTTGCCTGTACTTTTATGGTACTACGATTATTCTTTTATCAATTTGCTTATTCATAATTTGTATTTTCTTGTTGGCCTTATTTTTCTTCAGTCGTTTTTATTGGTGGCAAAAATCCCTATGTTTTCGCTAAAGTTTAGTAATTTTCAATTTCGCGATAACAAAATTCGCTTCATCTTTCTTGGAATTTCTCTTGTTTTATTAATAACATTGCAGGCAGTGTCAATTCCAATAATTATTTTTTTGTATATTTTAATTTCGCTTTTTACTAATTATCTAATTACTAAAAAGCGAAATTAAAATATACAAAAAAATAATTATTGGAATTGAC
>JAYENH010000555.1:0-2523 GCA_034721995.1 Bacteroidota bacterium | reverse complement strand
AAAACTAATATTCCTGGTGTCGATGAAGTAGCCGGAAAATTTAATCTATGGAGTAACAATACACTAAGTTATAAATCGAATTATGGAGCCTTCGATATCGCATGTGTTCATCCGGAATATAAATTAATTGAAGATTTAGAAGTTGAAAAAGGGCGTTTCCTTAACCAAAGCGATTTGTTGGCTTACCGAAAAGTTGGTGTTATTGGTATCAGGGTAAAGGAAGCACTTTTTAAAAATACAGACCCGATTGGCAAATATCTTCAGGTGGCCGGTGTGCCTTTTAAAATTGTTGGCTTGTTTTCCGATGAAGGTGGCGACCGCGATATGCGACGGATTTATATTCCAATTAGTACCGCCCAGCGCGTATTTAACTACGGGAGTTATGTCGGCGCATTTAATGTTATTACCAATGTTTCGGTAAAAGAAAGTATTGAGTTGGAGGCCGATATTCGCAAAAAGCTGGCACAGAAGCATAAATTCGATGTAAACGATAAGCGTGCAATTCATATCTGGAATGCCTTAGAAAATTATGGTCGATTTATGAGCCTGATGGCCGGCATACAATTTTTCATTCTTCTGATTGGATTAATGACCATAGTTGCAGGAATTGTTGGCGTAAGCAATATTATGCTGATTGTTGTAAAAGAGCGCACAAAAGAAATCGGGATACGAAAAGCATTAGGAGCCACGCCAAATCAAATAATCAGGATGATCCTTTTTGAATCGATCCTTATTACATCTTTTGCTGGGTATCTTGGATTAGTGCTTGGCGTTGGTTTGCTTGAAATAATAAAGCCCTATTTTACAAGTTCGGAGTTTTATTTTATGAACCCCGAAGTAAACCTGTCTATTGCTGTCGGTGCAACACTCTTTTTGATCCTTAGTGGGGCCATTGCCGGATTCATCCCTGCAAAACGTGCTGTTGGGGTAAGGCCGGTTGAGGCTCTTAAAGATGAATGATGAATTTAATACATACACATTTACTTAGATATCAGGAATTTTCCATGCAATTGTTCGTCCGAAATATTGGCTCGTAAGAAATACATCCCATTAATTAACCGGCTAAAATCTAATTGAATTTCATGGCCAATTAAAATTGCATTATCGGAAAATACCTTTTGCCCCCATATATCGTAAACTTCTATTTGACATTCTACTTGCCTGTGCCTGTCAAAAAATAAGGTGATAATACCTGAACTTGGGTTTGGGAATAATTTTATTTCGTGTTGATAAAGCTTAGATAAATCAGGATAATTACATTGGAATGCAAAAGTATCGAGATTGAAAAATTCAATAATTTGTTGCTTCATTTCGCAGGGTCTTTTTTCGGCGAAAGTGCAAAGTGTGTTAATGTTATTCTCCCAAATATAATATTCTGAAGGATACGACCAGCGGCTGATATGTTCGCTTATTACAGGTTTATATAATTCCCGGAATTGAGCAATTGCCTGTAGCACTTTTTGTGTTTCGAATGTATTGTTAAGATGATAGGCAAAACGCTCGACAAATTTATTTTTAATAGTTTCGTTTTTTAACAAGTTGCGCAATAAAAATGTGGAGCAGTCGCAGTTTGGCCAAGAATAAACTCCTTCGGCGGTTGCATGTTGTAATGATGGATAACTGTATTTGCTATCTTTTCTATATCCAAAACTCAAATCAAGATCGTATATCAACCAACGCCATTTCGAATTTGCGTTTGTAGTTTTCCAAAATTTATTATTGTTGCAAGGCCAGTCGTAATTAGCATAATAAATTTCAGCAATATTATAATCGTAAAAATTCCGGAGGTCTATTACGCTATCGAAATATCTGAAGCTTTCATCCGTATCCACATCATTTTCAATAATAAAATCTACTAATTCGGAATACGCCAAATTGCTGCCCACTATTTCAGAACCACATATCCCGAGTAATATCAGGCTGTCTTCGGGAATATCGAAACGATTTTCGAAATAGTATTTATCCTGCCTCTCACGAATATTATATATACCCCAGTATTCACCATTAATAAAAACCTGACATGGTTGAAAACCTTGTATTTCAATGTCAATATCTTTTAATAGGAACTGCAATAAGGCATCACGAAAATGGGTTTCCAGAAAATCGTTACCTGAATTTCTGAAAATCAAACGCTTAAAAACAGTTGTCTCTATATCCTTAAAAATTGGAAAGTCTATTTCTTTCATTCCATATTCATTTCGGAAATAAAGTTTGAAACTTTTTTGAGGAAACGTCAAGCTGCCACAACCATGCATCCTGATGCCTGCATTAGTGGCTATTTGTAATTCTTTATTTCCGGTAAAAAAATCGAAATGGACAGCTCTTTCCCATTCATTACCTTTCAGGCTGTAATTGCCAGCAGGCCACCAACTATCCCATCCTGTTTCATCGTAATACTTACCCGGAATAAATATGCCGCTATCATTATCGAAAAGATTTAGGCTATCGGTAACAATAGATACAAAAGGAAAATTATTGTTAACGCTATTGTAGTTTACAAAAAATGTTTTGCAGTAAACCTTA
>JAYENH010000554.1:0-2527 GCA_034721995.1 Bacteroidota bacterium | reverse complement strand
CTCCCTATGTCTTTCTTAGCTTTAGCAAATGAGGAACATCTCACCAATCCCAATCCTTTCATTCCTCAGACAACCTTAATGAAAAAAAAACAGTCAGGTTTAATATATTATAAAGTATTACTTTTATCGCTTCAATTATTGATTAGAAAAATTAACATTAAAATATATTAGAATGAAGAAGATATTCTTTACCAGTATCATATTAATAGCTGTAAGCTTTTTTCAAATTATTTATTCCCAAATTTATTATGGCGCAGATGCCAATAGTATTATTGACGGGGCAGTAACAGTGCGAATGTCGGAACGTTCGGAAGTTCCGGGTTTTGTTCAATTTGCCGAAGATAGCCGATTTCCTGTTTCGTTTTTAGAGGACTATTTAAAAAAGCAATTTGGTTTTAATTCGAATTTCAGCATAAAAAATTTCCAAACAGGAAAAGAAAACAATGGAGAACAGGTACTTCGTTACAAACAATTTTATAAAGGCATTACAATAAATGATGCACGGATCAATGTACTTGTAGAAAAAGGAAAAGTGGTATCCATTAGCGGTTTTCTGTATAATTCAATTAATGTTGAAAACAGTAATTTAATCAGCAAAGAAAATGCTTTTGAAAATGCACTTGCCGAAGTTCCTGCCCAAGTGTATAAATGGGAAATTACAGGTGAGGAGGAATTGCTTAAAGAGTACCTTAACGATGCTGAGGCAAGTTATTATCCGGTTGCCGAACTGGTTTTGTTCCCTTCGGATTATCCAAAATTTAATGGGAAATATAAATACGCATACAAGTTTAATATTTATGCCGATAAACCGCTTGATAAAAAGGATGTTTTTATCGATGCTGAAAATGGCGAAGTGCTTATTGCTATGGATCAGCTTTTAAATGCCGATGTTCCGGCAACTGCACAAACAAAATACAGCGGAACGCAGGAAATTGTAAGCGACAGTTTTGGAAGCTCATATCGTTTGCGCGAATCGGGGCGTGGCAATGGAATCGAAACTTACGACATGAATACAAGTACAAATTATAATGCATCTGTCGATTTTACCGATGCTGATAATTACTGGAACAATTTCAACAGTAATTTCGATGAAGTTGCTACCGATGCTCACTGGGGTGCCGAAATGACTTACGATTATTTCTATTACAACCATAACCGAAATAGTATTGATAATAATGGATTAAAACTTCGCAGTTATGTTCATTATGGTAATAGTTACGTAAATGCTTTTTGGGATGGACAAAGGATGACTTATGGCGACGGATCGGGAAGCATAACCCCATTGACATCCCTCGATATTGTTGGCCACGAAATTACCCATGGACTAACAAGCTATACTGCTGCTTTAGACTATGCTTATGAATCGGGGGCAATAAACGAAGGCTTTAGCGATATTTTTGGTACATCAATAGAGTTTTACGGAAAGCCGACAATGGCAAATTGGACAATAGGCGAAAATATTGGTTTAACAATGAGAAGCATGTCGAACCCCAACCAATATGACCAGCCCGATACCTATCACGGCAACTTCTGGTATTTTGGTAGCGACGATAATGGAGGTGTACATTATAATAATAGCGTAATGAATTATTGGTACTATTTGGTTTCGGAAGGAGGCAGTGGAACTAACGACCTGGGAAATAGTTACAATTTTGCAGGGATTGGAATTACAGATGCCGGAAAAATTGCCTTTCGTACACTCGTAGTTTACCTTACTAATACATCGCAATACGCTGATGCGAGGTTTTATTCCATTATGGCAGCCATTGATTTGTATGGCCCGTGCAGCTCCGAAGTTGCGGCTGTAACACGTGCCTGGTATGCAGTAGGTATCGGTGTCGATTATGTTAATTATGTCGAAAGCAATTTTTCTGCTGATTTTCAGCTTTTTTGTAGCACTCCTGCCTTAGTAAGTTTTCAGAATTTATCGGTAAACGGCACTTCTTTCAATTGGGATTTTGGAGATAACAGCACAAGTACATCAATTTCCCCAAGCCATATCTATTCAAATTATGGCACTTACACAGTAAGCCTGATTACCGATGGTGGCACTTGTGGCTCCGATACACTTATCGACACGGCATATATTAGTGTCGATCCGATAAACCCATGCACCGAAGTTTTGTCGCCATCATCGCAAAGCAACCAGCAAACCAATTGCTTTGGAACTTTGTTCGACAGTGGGGGGCAGGACAATTATCAGAATAATACCGATTATTCCATTACAATAGCACCCATCGGAGCACTGACAGTAAGCCTTACTTTTTATTCTTTCAATTTTGAATCGGGCTACGATTACTTATACATTTATGATGGTCCTTCGGTCAGCAGCACATTAATCGGGCAATATGACGGTACTGTTTTACCAAATGGCGGAACAATAAGCTCTACCGGTGCGGCAATTACCATCAGGCAATATTCCGATCAGGGGGTTGTAGCTTCGGGTTTCGAACTCGATTGGGCTTGCGATTATGCCAATACCCCTCCTGTTGCCGATTTCTATTTGGCTCGAATAGAAATCGGCAAC
>JAYENH010000553.1:0-10858 GCA_034721995.1 Bacteroidota bacterium | reverse complement strand
TGTAACTGATTCTTCAAAAACAATTTATGAAGAATTAATTCCGTTGGATTCAGGAGTTGAAAGCAAATTTGCACAAGATTGTGAAACAAGCGACCAGATTAAATTTTACTTCAAATTACCAAATTGGTTTAAAATTCCAACACCAATAGGAAATTATAATCCCGATTGGGCGGTAGTTTTTGAAGATGACAACCTGCCTGACCTGTCCGTTCCGCAGGCGGGCGGCAAGGCAGGGAAAATATATTTTGTTGCTGAAACAAAAGATACCGGTACACCACAAGTTGATTTATCAAAATTAAGTGGTTCGGAACAATTGAAAATTAAATGTGGAATAGCACATTATAAAGAATTTGATAAAATGGAATATAAAGTATTGAATAAAGTCGGAAAATTGATTGAATAAGCCAACGCAAGAGCAAGCACATTTGCAATTCACATAGCTTGTCCCGACCTTCGGGAAGCCAACGCTCAACCAAAAATTGCAAAAGAGCTTACTCTGCCAGCGCTGATGAAAAGAAAGTACGACCGCACAACAAAGTGTATATACCTCTGGGCAATAAGTGGTTAAAATGAAATTTAGAGTTATAAATAAAATATACGATAAACTGAAAATGAAGTGCCTTGAAATGCCCAACGCTTCATACACAAACCGTCCATTCCAAACTATGCTTTAGTTTCGTATGACTCAGCAGGGCTTATTTTGTGTTTTGGTTTTGTTACAAAGGCTTACGCTATGCTGCATCCTGTGGAAATTGTGGCAAAACGAAAATCAAGAGCTAAAATCCGGCAGGTATTAATTTGCGAGAGTTTCACTTAGAGCGAAACTCTCGCTGTTTTTTTTAATGTCGGGCTTGAGTCTTTGAGTTTTGCCATCACCATAAATTTACTTTTAGTAATTGTTGGCTATATTACGTTTTATAAAACTACAATTCAGCTTATCTTTGCCAACTTTAAAAAAAAGAATTGTAAATGGTTTCATTGAATAATGTAGGAGTATATTTTGGTGCATTTTGCCTTTTAAGCGATGTATCGTTTTTGATTAATCAGCGCGACAGGATTGGCCTTGTTGGTAAAAATGGGGCAGGCAAAACCAGCTTGTTGAAAGTAATTATTGGAGAAATGGGCTACGAGGAAGGTAGTGTTTCGAAACCATCAGACATTTCGCTTGGCTACTTGCCACAACAGATGAAGGTAAGTAACAAAAAAACTGTTTTCGAAGAAACCATGGCAGCGTTCGGCGAAGTTATTGAAATCGAAAACAGGATTGATTTTATAAATGAAGAATTTAAAAATCGGAATGATTACGAATCAGAGGAATATAACAAACTTCTCCACGAACTGGGACACCTGAACGACCGCTTTCATATACTCGAAGGAACATCGTTAGAGGCAAATGTTGAGCAAATACTTGTTGGACTTGGTTTTGAGAGAAAAGATTTTGACAGGCCTACCGCAGAACTTAGTGGTGGGTGGCGTATGCGTATCGAGCTTGCAAAAATACTGCTCCGCCAGCCCAACCTGCTTTTATTGGACGAGCCTACCAATCATCTCGATATTGAGTCGATTCAATGGTTAGAAGATTATTTAAAAGTTTATCCGGGAGCAGTATTATTAATTTCTCACGACAGGGCTTTCCTTGATGCAGTAACCAAACGGACAATAGAAATTGTTCTTGGAAAAATTCATGATTACAAAGTGTCGTATTCTAAATTTGAACAATTGCGCAAAGAACGCCGCAATCAACAGCTTAACGCATTTAAAAATCAGCAAAAGAAAATAGAAGAAACCGAAGATTTTATCGAACGATTCCGTTATAAAGCCACAAAAGCAGTTCAGGTGCAATCGCGAATAAAAAAGCTGGATAAGATTGAGCGCATTGAAATAGATGAAGTTGAGAATGCACGTTTGAATTTCCGTTTTCCATCTGCCCCACATTCAGGAAACGATGTTGTTGTTATTAAGGAGCTTACAAAGAAATACGGCGATTTGATGGTTCTCAATAATATTGATCTGTTTGTTGAGAAGGGGGAAAAAATAGCTTTTGTCGGACGCAATGGAGAGGGGAAATCTACCCTGTCGAAAATTATTGTTGGGGAATTAGATTATAATGGCGGCTTTAAACCCGGACATAATGTAAAAATTGGATATTATGCCCAAAACCAGGACGAACTGTTAAACGAAAATAAAACTGTTTTTCAGATTATTGATGATGCAGCTGTTGGGGAAATGCGTACAAAAACCCGCGATTTGTTGGGTTCCTTTTTATTTAGTGGCGAAACAATAGACAAAAAAGTAAAAGTGCTTTCAGGAGGAGAGCGTTCACGACTTGCTTTGGCTAAGATGCTTCTCGAACCGGTAAATCTTTTAGTACTCGACGAACCAACAAACCACCTTGACATGGTCTCGAAAGAAATCCTAAAGCAGGCTTTAAAGCAATATAATGGTACGTTGATACTTGTTTCGCACGACAGGCATTTCCTTGATGGCCTGGTTGATAAAATATTTGAGTTCAGAAATAATAAAACAAAAGAGCACATAGGCAGCATTTATGAATTCATTAAAAAAAAGCGGCTTGCCAGCTTAAACGAAATTGAAAGAAAAGCAAAATCATCTAAAGTGAAAAAGGAAAATTCCAATCAGAAATTTATTTACGAACAACGCAAAGAATTTGACCGAAAATTGCGAAAAGTTGAAAATCAGATTAAATATGAAGAAAATGAAATTGACGAGATGGAAGCAGAAGTTGCCCGTATGGACGATTTGCTTGCCAAACCTGAAAACATTTCGGATGAAAATCTTTTTTCGGAATATGGAAAACTAAAAATACAAATACTGCATAGCATGGAATTATGGACTAAAGCGCAAGAAAAACTGGAAGAATTAGAAGCCGAAAAGCTATACTTGTTTGGGAATTGATTTATTTTTGATAATAATCCATATCTAAAATTACTTCTGAAAATATGAGTATAAACCGCTTGAAGAATTGGAATACCGCTCCCGCACTTATCATTAAGCGTAAACATTTCTATATCAGATGGAAAAAGAAACTTCAGAACTTCCAGACTTAGAAGGAATTTTTACTGACACAATTTCAAAATATCACTTCAATATATTTGACAATATTAAATACAATCATTTCATGCAAGCAGTTTAGGGTCATTTGTATTTTCCTGGTTCTTTTTAATCGATTTATTTTTATTAATGCTATTATTACCTATTATCAAATATCAAGAACATATACTCACTCATACCTCGGATCCGTTACAATAGGTAGCTTTGCCAGCTTTTCAACAGTAAGGCCGGGGAAACCAAATTCTTCGTTTATTGTGCCGAGGATAAGGTACACGCCAGAGCCTTTGAATGGGTAATATTTCAGGGAATTGGGAAAATGTACCGTATCGAAAAACTCACCTGTATCATCCACAAAAGTGCCAAAGTGCATGAGTTCTTTTTTAATAGTGCGTACATATTTTTTTGTAACCAATTGTCCTACCATCCTAACTTTTTTTCCAATGTGTAAAGATAGGCTGCAAGCTTTTATTTCGCCACGGAATTTAGTTTTTAGCAAATCGAAATAGCTCATGCTTACGGGAAACTCCAACAGTTCAATTTCGTCGAAAGCATCTTCAACGGCAGTATATTCGAGGGTCGGTAATTTGAATTTCTTTACAGGCGGTATGAACAACTGATTTGGCTCTATAGCTTTTTCCTTTTTGTTCATCAGTGTGTGGACTTCCCAGAGTAACACGGCCTTCGATTTCCCGATAAAACGGAAAGCCCCGATTTTTATCAGTATGGTCATTTGCTCAAGCCCCGGGCCAATGCGCGATAGAAAATCTTCCATCGAAATAAAAATGCCATTTTGTTTCCGTTCGCTCCCGATAGCTTTGCCCACTTTGTTTTTTAAGTTTTGCAAGTGGATAAACCCAATGTAAATATCCTTGTCGATAATGCGAGTTGTGTAATTACTATGGTTCACACAGGGCAAATTAATGTTTGCTCCCCAACGTTTTGCTTCGTTAAAATATACCCAGGTATGGTAAAATCCGCCGAAGTTGTTTATAACGGCCACCATAAATTCGCGTGGGAAATAAGCCTTTAAGTAAAGGCTCTGGAAACTCTCTACGGCATACGAGGCCGAGTGGGCTTTCGAAAACGAATATCCTGCAAACGATTCGATTTGTCGCCACACCTCGTTAGTAATTTTATCAGGATAAGTATACGATTTGCAATTGCTGAAAAATTTATCGCGAATATGGTCGAACTCCTTTTTCGAGCGGTGTTTCCCGCTCATGGCACGTCGCAACACATCGGCATCGGCCAGGTCTAAGCCCGCAAAATGATGGCAAATCTTAAGTACATCCTCTTGATAAACCATAACACCGTAGGTTTCCTTTAGCTGTTGCTCCATTACCGGGTGGATATATTGGAACGAACCGGGATTATTAAAACGTTTAATGTATTCACGCATCATCCCCGATTTTGCAACCCCGGGGCGGATTATCGAACTGGCAGCAACTAAGCTCAAATAATTATCGCATCGTAATTTCTGAAGCAGGCCACGCATTGCAGGGCTTTCAATATAGAAACAACCAGTAGTTTCTGCCTTTTTAAGTTGCTCTTTTACACGCTTATCTTTTTTAAACATGCCCACATTATGCACGTCAATTGCCTGACCACAATTTTCTTTTATAATTTCAGCTGCATCTTTTATATGCCCAATACCCCGTTGACTGAGAATATCTAATTTCTCGAAGCCAATATCTTCGGCAACGTACATGTCCCATTGTGTGGTTGAAAATCCTTTGGGTGGCATATCGAGCGATGTATAGCAAGTAATATCTTTATCAGAAATAAGAATGCCACCCGCATGTATACTACGCATATTTGGAAAACCACTAATTTGCTTTCCAATTCGTAAAATCTTGCGGCTGATTTCATTATCGTTTAATGGATGTTCAGGGTAATCAATTAAACGGTCGATTTCCTCTTTTGGCAAACCATGTACCTTGCCCAACTCGCGGATAATCGACTTGCCCTTAAATGTGGGTGTCATGCCAAGCAGGGCAGTGTGTTTTCTTCCATATCGTTTAAAAATATAGTCGATTACCTCGTCGCGCTCTTTCCACGAATAGTCGATATCGAAATCGGGTGGGCTGGTACGCTTAGGGTTGAGAAAACGCTCGAAATACAAATCAAGCTCAATAGGATCGACATCGGTAATTTTAAGACAATAGGCTACTACAGAATTGGCTCCGCTGCCCCGTCCCACATGGTAAAACCCCCGCGACATAGAATAGCGAATTACATCCCATGTAATCAGGAAATAGGCCGAAAAACCAAGCTTATCAATTATTTCGAGTTCATGCTCTACACGCTTTTGAGCTTCGTTGTTGTTCGTGCCATAACGATATTGCAAACCATCGAAGGCCAGCTTGCGTAGCAGGTTTTTATCATCGTAAACACTACAGGTAAAAGTTCGTTTATTTTTATTGATTTTGAAATCGAAATCAAAAGAGCAATCTTCAACCAGCCTTTCGGTATTTTTTATTATCTGTGGAAAATCGCGGTACTTATCCAGCAACTTATCAATGTGAACCATATACTCATCGGTATTCGCAAGATCGCTGTTTTCGATTTTACTAAGTAGCACGTTGTTGTCGATAGCCCTCAGGTTTTGGTGTAGCTCAAAGCTTTCCGCATCAGAAAAACTTACAGGTTGCCAGACAATTAATTTTTCATGCCGATGCCTGAATTCTGTTGATAACAATTTCCGCAGCTCCGATGGCCGGACTCCAATATATTCGTTATCGCGAAGTTCATGGGTAGCGCGCGAAGCTAAAGGATAAATCATAAAAGCATAATCAAAAGCCGGTGGAATATCGGGCAGCGTTCGCTTGTTCAGATTATGATCAGAAAGAAACTCATTCAGCTCCCTGAAACCCTCGGTATTTCGTGCCAACCCTGTATAAAGTGTTTTGCCATTTCGGTGAAAATCAATACCAACAATAGGTTTAATATCTGCAATGCGACATAGTTTTACAAAATCGAACACTCCCATTGTATTGTTGATATCTGTGAGTGCCATAGCCTTAACACCATATAATTTAGCATTTTCAACTAATTGTTCTATGGAAATGGTTCCGTAGCGTAAGCTGTAATATGAGAGGTTGTTAAGAAACACTTTCGATTTATTATTGACTATTTATTATTGAGATATGAGTATTAAAAACAAAAGTATACAATAATTATAATTGTTTGAATTTGTTTCTATCCCTTCAGAATTATCTGATTTTAGATTTAGCTAACCTGAGATTTTTCTTTGCCTCCTCGAAATCCGGTTTCATTTTCAACGACAATTTAAAATATTCAGCAGCTTTTGCCATATTTCCCTGCATTGCAAAAGTATATCCATATTGGTTATATATTCCGGCCAATTCGCCATCGCATAAAAGGGCTTCGTTAAAAGCCGTTTCATCGAAATTCTGTAAATCAATATTTCCGATGCCTTGTTTTAACTGCTTTTTTATTTCCCGCCTGGCATCATCCTGCGGAAAAAGCTTTAAATCACGCTTCAACATTCCGAGATAACAATTTTCCATTGTGTATTTATTTTCAATGGCTTTGTCGAATGCCTGTTTAGCTTCTGCCCATTTTTTTGTGTTGTTCAACGATTCGCCTGCCTTATGATATGAATGAATCGGAAAGCTCGCTATTTTTGCTGCTTTAAGGAAATATTTAATGGCTTTATTTTCTTGTTTGTTTTTTCGATAAACCTCGGCAATATTGAAATATGTAGCATACAGCGGTTTATCATCATAGCCAAGAGCTTTTTCGGAAAATTGCAATGCCCTTTTTAAATCATTAAGTTTATTATATGCAACACTCATATTCGAGTAAGCCTCCTGAATATCAGGGTTTATCTCAAGTGCCTTTTTATATTGAACAATAGCCATTTCATAGTTGGCTTTATTCAAATAATTATCGCCATAATTTACATACATTATCGCCTCGCCTTTTCTTCCTTCGCTCGAAATTGCTTTTAGCCACGATGGCGAAACCACAGTAATTATTCCGCCGGCAATAATAAAAATGTATAAGCCGGCAATAAAATAGAATATTTGTTTGTTAATGTGATTTTTTTTTCGAGTTGCAATATCCTTCTTCATAGCTTCATTTTTAATTATAATTGTGAATAATTAGCGCAACATCTTTTTCTGATTTTTTAATTCGGTTGAATGTTGCGCAGGCCTCATCAAGAGGTAGAATAATAACCTGAATGGCTTTGTTGATTATAGGATTAAAAATAAATTGCGATTTAAGTGATTCGGGAAAACCAATACTGCCGGTATCATCATCGGAGCAACCTCCAATAATTAAAATGTTCGACGTTTTGGTGAAAAGATATTTGATGTCGGTTTGATTGAAATTACTTTTCTTATCCATAAGTTTAATTGTTCCATTTTCGCGAATTAAAAAATCGAAATATGGAATTGGTATTCCTTTGTAAACAACAATCATGCTCGAGTTATAACTTATTGCATTATTGTAATTCATTATATATGATGCTATTTGAGTTGTCATCAGTATTATTCCAATTATTAATGCAATAGTGCGGTTTCGTTTCGAGTTTGTTTTTTGAATAATAAAAAGGACAATCAGAAATAAGCTAATCGAAATCAATACAGATTGCCCACTATATTTTATTTCTGATAATAAGGAGCTTGTAAAAAGCAATATGTATGTAAAAATCAATAACAAAACCAAAGTTGGAAATGGGGCATTCAAATAATCTTTTAGTTTCTCCTGCCTTATTTTTTCAATAGCAATTTTATTTTCGGTAGAACTTGTAATCAGATAATAAACTATCAATCCCATTATTGTTCCCCACAGGTCTTTGGCAATATCAGAAATATCGAAAACACGACTTGAGATGAAAAACTGAAAGGTTTCGTCGAATGTTGAGATTCCGAGGGCAAGAAAAAAAACAATCAGTATATTTTTTGCTGTTTTTCTTTTTTTAGTAATCAGGAGTTGTTGTATTAAAAAAACATATATGCCGTAAGCTATATAGTGCCAGTTGTTTTGGAGATCGTAAAATCTGGTATCAAGATAGTGGTCGGAAGATTGTTGCCCGAGTGCCCATAACAGGAATACGATAATCCAGATTAATAAATTCATGCCGGAAAAATACTTTCGATAAAACACTATTGCGAAAACCAGCCCTATTAAAAATGCTGAAAATATTACGGGTGCCTGCACAAAACCCAGGTTTACCGACCATCTTGAAATCTCGCCTATTGCTTCTTGCAGGTAATTTTTCAGAAACAGAAAAGGGGTAATTACAAGAAGAAAGACGTAAAGGATTAAGTTTAACCGGGGAAAGAATATGTTCTTCGAGAAATTATTCATATTATTCGATTAGTGCCTGTTAAAATTTATAGTTAATTATTACTGTTCAGAAATATCTGCCAAAATATAATTTTGTATTATAGAAAACAAAATAATCTGAAATCATCACATAAAAGGCTGAAAGCCCCAACGAGGCGATAAATATCAGCACAGGGTGGAGAGCAACGCCATATTTAACAAAACCAAAACTTAGCTACCTCCCGATCCGATAGCTATCGGATGTATCGTGTGGTTTTTATTTAAAACAACATCATTTATTTAAGGAACGCGATACAATCGCTAACCAGCGTGGGGATATTCAGTCCCAATTGGGTGTTACAATGAATTACTTCTCAAAAATTATAATACAACAATTAGCAGGCTGATAAAATATCCCGTTTAAGTTGTGTTTCTATTTTTCCTTTCACTTTTTCGGTGAGCGAATCATAGCTATGATTTTCGGGATGGATAGGGTCTAAAAATTCTACACATATCTTTTTAAAAGGCTTAGGAAAAATAGAGCCACTTGGCATGGCATTATAAGCACCATTAATAGCTACCGGAATAATAGGCACATTTAATTCGCGACTTAATATTGCAAAGGTTTTTTTAAATTGGCCGAGTGAGCCATCTTTTGTACGGGTACCTTCAGGAAAAATAATTATATTACGTTTATTTTTTAAAGCCTCTGCCATTTTTTGTATCGAAAGTTTTAAATCTTTATTTATATCCATTATTATAACGTTATTGCGTCCTGCAAAAAATTTCAACCAGCGTTGCTTTACATGTTTTTCTTTTGCGTAAAAATAAGTGTTGCGCATATTTTTGGTTTTTATCATTGCTGCAACAAACAGTCCGTCGATATAGCTCTGGTGGTTAGGTGCAATAATACATGGGGTATCAGGCATTTTGGCTTTCCCCTTGCTGTTAATCCTGAAATATAAATAGAAAAAGTATTTCGACAGTTTGATGATGATGCTACTTGTGATCCATGATTTCGGGAGGTGGATATGGATTTTTTCGCTTAATATCTCGGCCCAGTTAATTTTCTCCTCAGTCATTTTCTGCTTTTTCTCATGCACCATTTCGCTTAACTTCAGTATAGTAGGATAAGCAACAATTTCTTCGGGCTGCAATTTTAAGCCAAAATTCATTTCAATAAAAACCTGAAGGCCAACTTTATCAAGCGAGTCGAGTGCCAGATCAAATTCAAGGTTATCGCCTGGCTTAATACTGACTCCCTTTTCCTGCTCAAGAAAATGTTTAATGATATGGTATTCTTTTAAATTGCTTTCTTCAATATCTACTTGTTTTTTCTGAATATTTTCAATTAAACCGGGCAACTTAAAATGTTGAATTTTTCCGAGCCTTGTTTTCGGTAATTCTTCTTCAATAATATTATATCCAAGTAATTTTTTTGAAGGCGACGATGCTTTGTTATATGCTTCAATAATATTTGTTTTAACTTCGTCTTCAATATTGCTGATACCCATTTGTTTGCTCGTTGCCGGGTCGATTGACAGAATGGCATGAAGTACATCGTTTTTCATAAACACACCGGCTTCTTTAATCAGAGGAGATATTTCTTCTAATTGAAATTCGATTTCGGCAGGATTAATATTTTTTCCGTTTGAGAGAACTATTATTTCTTTTTTCCGACCGGTAATATGAATGTAGCCCTGCTCGTCGAAATGGCCAATATCGCCGGTATATAGCCAGCCATCTTTAATTATGTCGGCAGTTTCTTCCGGTCTGTTGTAATATCCCTGCATCACATTTGGACCGCGGCAAACAATTTCTCCATCGCGTATTTCTGCTTCGGCTCCTTCGATAATAAAACCGGGTGCACCAACTTTTACTGTTCCCGGTTGTGTAAAAGTTATCATAGGAGATGTTTCTGTCATGCCATATCCTTCAAGAATTTCAAATCCTAATGTCCTGAAATCGTTACCAACAACAGGATCTAATGCAGCACCACCGGCAATCATATATTTTATGCCTCCTCCAAATTTTTCATGCACCTGCTTAAAAATCTTCCTCGAAAACTTATATGAATCGACTTTTCCGGCCAGTTTGAAAAGCAGTCGGGCAATCTTGTTTTCATCAATCTTAGACATTATCCCTTTTCGCATTATGTTAAACAAACGGGGTACGCCAACAAATACACTAACTTTGTTGTCTTGCAGTGTTTTAATAATATCTTCGGAAGCTAAAGATGGCGACATTGCTACCATTAAGCTTTTATAAAACGGGGCAATTAAAGTTCCCAACAACGGAAAAATATGATGCAAGGGAAGAAGTATCATCAGGATTTCGCCCTCGCTAATAATTTTCACTTTATTGGTAACTGCCTCTACATTAAACAATATATTTTCGTACGATAGCATTACACCTTTTGGGCTTCCTGTTGTTCCCGATGTGTAAATAAGCAAAGCGGTTTCCTGTTTATTGGGTTCGGGAAATATTG
>JAYENH010000552.1:0-2531 GCA_034721995.1 Bacteroidota bacterium | reverse complement strand
TGTTAAAATTGCCTGTGCCATCATTTGGCAACCATTTAACATAATCATCTGAATAAGTTGAGGTTTTTCCTCCTGCTATGATATCCTTAAAACCATCCTGGTCCATATCCTTTACATCTATGGCCCTTGCACCATAAATACCAGTGATATATTGAATAAGTGGGAAATTACCGGTACCATCGTTAAAACTATAGCCATAAGTTGAACCACTGCAAACAACAAGGTCTTCATTTCCGTCGTTGTTAATATCTGAGATTCTAAAATCCATCAAACCCGACATAAAAAGGATGTAATTTCCAGTTCCAAACTCGCCATTGCCCAGGTTCTCGAACCAATAAATATTTGGCATACCTCCAATAACAAACGTTGCCATGATGTCAATCCATCCATCATTATTCAAATCTTTCGCTTTAATCTTTATTGGTTTTGTATAATTAGATATTATTTGTGGAGGACCAAAAGAACCATTCCCTAAATTTTTTTGCCAGATAAGGGAATCATTCCATGCACCTGAAATTACATCGGGATAACCGTCATTATCCAGATCAGCAGTAATCACACATGCTGCTCCATCCAGCGAATCATTAATTATCTTTTGCACTGAAAAATTTTGATTACCCAGGTTTTTGAACCATGCAATTTTATCGTCATCTTCCGATGCAGAAAGTATATCTGTCAAACCATCGTTGTTTAGGTCATCTGCATAAACATATCGAACTTTTAATGTTGCATTCGATATGGTTTGTATTAGGTCAAATGTATTGGTGCCCCGGTTATGAAAAACTGAAATTTTATTCTCAAATCTCCCTGAAACGATAATATCATAAGCACCATCTCCATCAATATCTCCTACAGAACAACCACAAGGACCATCAATCGAGTCACTTATCATTTGTTTGGGGCCAAAATTACCTCCCCCAAGGTTTTCCAACCAAAAAAGTTCATCCATAGCTAGATTGGGAACTATCAAATCCGTATCATTATCATGATCCAGGTCGATTGGAAAAACATATATCGGGGCCCATACGTCATTGCAGATTAAGGATTCTGTTGAAAAAATACCATTCCCAAGGTTTCGCTTCCATACAATAGTAGAATCATTTTGATACACTACATCCATCAAACTATCATTGTCAAGATCGGATGCCAAAGTAAAACATGACCAAGCAGCAGTATCTGAAATTAGTATTTCCGGGCTATAGTTATTGTTGCCCAAGTTTTTATACCAGACAACTTTATTATCATAGGTTGCAGATAACAGCACATCGGTAGAACTATCATTATCCAGGTCTGCTGCCCATACACTTCTTACACCGTCTGCATTATTGTTCAGTATTTGTTGTGGGCCAAACGATCCATTTCCTAAATTCTTATAAAAACCAACTTTATCATCTCCCAGTGATGAAAACAAAACATCGATTAGACTATCACCATCCAAATCAGCCGTATATATACCAGGATACCTGTAAGTTGAATCATCTATTAGATGAACGGTGCTGAAATTTCCGTTTCCCAGGTTTTTATACCAAAAAATTGAATCCTTGCTACTGGCAACAAGGTCAACTTTCCCATCATTATCCAAATCTGCAACCGACACAAATACTGAAACAGAATCACTCATTTCACTAATTACCACACAGCTATCAAAATATCCTGTTCCATCATTTTTGTAATACGCTAAAACTCTATCCTCGGCATAAGCAGCCACAATGTCTAAATCATTATCTTCATCTAAATCAGCAAGCACTATTTGCCTTGGTTCTGTTCCAAAAGTTAATTTATGTTTTAGAAAGGGTTGCTGGGAAAAGGTAATGCTGCTAATTAAAATGGAAGTTATCAGAAATATATTTTTCATGCTTTCTTTACTTTAAGATTAATCAAATATAACTTTAATTTATTTATTTTTACTTGCTCTAAGTGAAACACAATTTCATTAAACTAATGAAATTGTGTTTCAAATCAGAAATGATTACTATTGGTGTATCTTAAACTCATAAAAAAGTTCTTCGCAGTTATTATATACATCATTAAAAACAGTATATTCAAACACATAACATTTTTGTTCATCGGTTAATGGTGCAATTCTTTCTTTATCACCTGTTAAAACATCGCAATCAACATCTAATTCAGCTGATATAGGGCATTCCAAACATGAACCATTATAAGTAGCTTTGATTTCGTCAATACAGATATCTGCATCATCAAACTCTAAATGCATTTGAGTAGTGGTTGAAGATGCTGCCGTAAAAGTTAATGATCCTGTTGATGGCTGTGCAGAAGGTTGATGCAGGATTATATTAATACTATAGGTGCCTGCAACATCATTGATTATATCGACATCAATCACAGTTCCTTGTGCATAAACAAAGCACACGCTAAAAAGCAGTGCTATTAATAGTGATATTTTTCTTAGTATCATAATTTTTATTTTTTAAAGTAAATAATTTCATTTTTTTCTTTTCAGGAAATAAAACCAAGCTATTGCCCAGCCCCCTCCGCCTGTACAGAGGGGTGAAGTTATATGAACTTAT
>JAYENH010000551.1:0-10861 GCA_034721995.1 Bacteroidota bacterium | reverse complement strand
ACGGTTCGGTACCACCCGTAACTAAAGCTTCAATGCTTCCATCGCTATCTCCAAAACAACTTACATCAGAAGATATAAAATTAATATTGAGATCATCTGGCTCGGTAACTAAATATGAATCAGTATTTGTGTTATTATTACTATCAATAATAGTAATAAAATATTCACCTGTTGCTAATTCTGTAATTTGATTTGTAGTACCACCATTCGACCAGAAGTATGAATATGGAGAAACTCCACTGTTAACTGTAATGTTAATTTCTCCATTACTAAAACCAAAACATGACACATGATTAATGGTTGCGGTAAAATACAGGCCGGAAGGAAGAGAAACTACAACAGATTCGTTCTTTGTGCAATTTTCGCTATCAACTATTGTTACATTAAATGTTCCGGGAAGTAAACCCGAAATGCTTTGTGTAGTAGCTCCATTCGACCATAAAAACGAATATGGCGAAACTCCCCCGCTAACAGTCATTGCTATTGCACCATCTGCTATTCCATAATCACTTGGTTGAGTAACGGTAATATTAGTATTTATTTCACTCGGCTGGCCAATTACAATATTGTCATGTATTTGTGTGCAGCCATTAAAGTCTGTAACAGCAATACTATAAGCTCCTGATGATAAATTCGTAATATCCTCAAAACTGGAATTAGTTGACCATAAAAATGTATATGGGTTTACTCCTCCTGTTACAGTAATGTCAATTGCACCATTATTATCACCAAAACAAGATATATTTGTAATAGCGGGTGCAATATTTATAATTGATGGTTGACTGATAAAGCTGCTGCTCGTGCTTTGACAATTATGACTATCGGTAACTGTGAGTGTATAATATCCGGCAGCAAGGTTAACGGCAACATTATCTGTAGCTCCATTGCTCCAATTGTAGGTATATGGAGTTATTCCACCGTTAACAGCAATAGACAGTAAACCATTACTATTTCCGTTGCATAAATTATTGATTGGATTAATTTGAATTGAAAGGGCTAAGGGAGCAGTTAAGCTTACATAACCACTTGCTTCAATACCATAAACATCAGTTACGGTAAGTGAGTATGTTTGCGATGCCAGGCCGGTAGCAACAGCTGTGTTTGCGCCTGAACTCCATAAATAGCTATACGGTGATACACCTCCTGTTACATTACCTGTAGCAATACCATTATTTCCTCCGGGGCAACTAACATTATATCCCGAAAAATTTGAGATAACCTGAACTGCTAATTGTAATTCGTCAGGTTCATTTAAACTTACAGATTTAATGTCTTCGCATCCTGCAATATCAGTAATTGTAACACTATAATTTCCTGCTCCCAAATTATTTTGATTTGCATTTGTTCCTCCATTCGACCAGTTGTATGTATATGGACTTGTTCCTCCCTGTGCCGAAACATTTATCTGGCCATCGGTGCATTGGGAGCAACTTACATCGTAAGAATTGTAATTAGAAATAATAGTGATATTTCCTGAAACTTCTGATGGCTCATAAATAATTACACTTGTAGTACCTGTCATTCCATAGAATCCGGTTACAGTGAGAGTGTATGTGCCAGCAACTAAATTTAAAATATTTTGAGTTGTTGCACCATTCGACCATAAAAAACTGTAAGGGGCATTACCTCCACTGGCATTTGCATAAGCCGCTCCGTTGTTTCCACCATAACAGCTTACATCGCTACTATTAATATTTATTGAAACAGGTAATAAATTTTCACTAATTTGTATTGAGGCAGTTGCTGAACACAGTTGACAGTCTTGTACAGTAAGGGTGTAATTTCCCTCAGAAATATTAGTTAGATTCTGCTGTGTACTGCCATTCGACCAATTAAATGAAAAAGGAGTAAAGCCTCCCGCTATACTTGTGCTGATAGTTCCATTTATTCCCTGAGGGTAAGTAACATCAGTTCCTGTTAGAGATATTAATAATAGATCGGGTTCATCAATATAGAAAGTCGCTGTTTCGGAGCACGAATTGGCATCGGTTACAGTAACAGTATAGTTTCCTGCCGGAAGATTATAGATATAATTTCCTGTTAATCCATTAGACCATGTATAGGTAAACGGAGAAACGCCATTAATTACAGATAATTGAATAGATCCATCGCTATTGCCAAAACAGCTTGCATCTGTTGTTACTCCAGATACCGACATAAGATCGACAGGTGAAACAACATAGTTTTCGCTTGTATCACAATATACAGAATCCCGAACAAAAAATGTAGTTGTTCCGGCCGGTACATCAGAAAAAACATTCGAGATGAAATAATCAACTCCATTGATTGAATATTCAAGTGTGCCTGTGCCACCGCTTGCATTAACTGTAATATTTGCACCTGAGCAACCGGTCTCTTCAACAAATGAAATTATTTCAATTTGATCTGGTTCGGTAACAATAATATTTTCAACAACTACAAGTCCCCCTATGTTGTCGGTAATAGTCATGTTATAGGTTCCTGCCGAAAGATTCCAGAATCCACCATAGCTCTGTGTTACACCTGTTACAATAGAATATGAAATACATCCCCAACCCGAACAGCCCGAAGTAGCAGTAACAGAAATTGCCCCGTTTTGAGAACCATAACATGATACATTGGTAATAGTAGGAATACCGGCAGTAATTCCCGGTTCAGTAACTAAAAGTGCATCGCTTGTGAAAGTGCAATTATTTGCATCAACAATAGTTACAAGATAACTTCCTGCCGGAATATTCGAAATATCTTCTGTCGATGCTCCGTTCGACCATGAATAATTATAAGGAGAAGTGCCTCCCGAAACAGAAATGTTAATACTTGCATCAGATAATCCTACATCAGATGTATTTGTGATGACATCGACGATTGAAATAGGATCGGGACTAATAATTTCAAAATTATCTACCGTGCAATAATTAGTTAAAGTATCGGTAACAGTAATGCCAAAGTTTCCGGCAAACAAACCTGAAATATCCTCGACTGCTTGAAAATTTGACCAGGAATAAGTATAAAATCCGGCAACATCTGGTATTATATCAATTGCTCCATCATTATTACCATTACATGATGGCATTGTAACAATCGAAGAAAAATCAACAAAGAGAGTAGGGTTGAGAATAGCGATTTCTCCAATTGTTTGACAATTGTTATTGTCGAAAATAGTAACAAAATATGTACCTGCCGGGATGTTGGTGAGATTTGGCGTAACATTATTTGTTGACCAAACATAAGAATAAGGAGGGGTTCCTCCTGTACAAGTAACGTTCAGGCTTCCGTCCGATTCGTTATAGCAGCCAATTTGGCTTGTAATTGAAAGCACAGGAACAATATCACTTGCCTCGCCTACAACAATAGTTTCAGATAGTGTATTGGAGCCTTCGGTTACCGTTACAGAGTAAGTCCCTGCTGAAACATTGTAAAGGTCTTCGGTTGTGGCACCATTTGACCAAATAAACGAAGGGTTGGAAACTCCGGCTAATGACATAAAAATAGTCCCATCGTTTCCTCCGTTGCAACTAACACTTTGTGATGAAAGAGTAAGTGCGAATGGTACAGTATTGTATATATTGTTTCTAATACACCTTACAGAATAAGCATCAGATGCACTGCAACCTTCACGTAGCACCCGTCCTGAGCCTGGAAATACTCTGCGGTTGTTATTGCCATTATACGAATTGGATGAGTAATATGCCCCAATGATCCCTAATTGAGAAAATCCACCATTTCCATTTGAGTAGCCTCCCAGTAAAGCATCGAAGCCAGAGTTGCCTGTCCATACTAATGAGTCGGAACTGGAAAGAAAAGGGTATTGTCCAATTAACGTGTTCCAATCAATTTTAGTCGGGATATGCCAACCTATAGGGCAAATCCCTTGCGAACCCTCTACAGAAAGGTAGTTCATTAGCTCGTTCCAAGGGTATAATCCACCAAAAGAATCGCAATTAGCAATACTATTGTCATAACAATATTTTTCAACTATACCATTGTTTGTAAGCAATGTTGTTCCTTGAATAAAAGAACCTACATTGAGGTTTTCTGTCATCCAACATTGAGAACCAATGATTTGAGATTGATAAATTTCTCCTTCGTAATAAACAGGTTCTTCAGGTGCTTGTGAAAATATGGGATTAACAATCCCAATGAAAAATAAAATGTAAATAATTTTTGCAATGATGCTTGAATGTGTCATAGTAATAATTTCCTCATTAATATTCTATGATTTAACTCTATAATTGTAAATCAACTCAAAATTTGCATACGGAGAATCATCTCCAAAGGTTTCATAAATAATAGCATAATTAACTGAAAAAGTATCGGTTGCTTTAGTTTTGAGTATGTGCAATATACTGGTATTCAATAATAATATCCAGTTGCATACAATTTGTTGTGCAAATTTCTTAATTAGTAAGGGCTTCTTTTCCCCCAAAAAGAAACTTAGTATCCGTTCCATGTATTCGATAAATCCCACCGTTAATTAAAGGGTAAACATAATAAAAATCTGTGAATAGCAAATAGTCGATTGTTAAATTGTTAACAAGGTGTTTTTGTAAACAGGTGGGATATAGTAATTTAACACAATTAGGCCTATATTTTATTTTGATAGTGATTTAATAATCAAATTCAAAGAGTTTTTTACTATGTTGAGTAGTTTTTGTAACATTGTTCACGAAGATTAAATTTTGGGTTATATCATTTTTCAATGTCTTAATCTTTCCTGAATAAAAAACACATTATTATTTCTATTCGGAATTGTTTCCCCAGAAAGAATTATCTCTTAAATCAGTACAATTATGAATCTGAAATTAAAGTGTGAGCTTATTGTTTTACTTATTTTAAATATTCTTGTAGATTATGAATAAAATATTGCTTGTCATAATTGTTATAATGAGGGTGTTAATGTCGCTATGTGATTTCTGCGAGAGATTCAACAGACACATTTGATAATGCATTTTTGTTGAGTAGAATTATTTTTACTTGTTTTAGGAGTTCGGATATGATTAGTTTTTTTTAGAATAATTTGTTTTTACTTATAAGTATAATTAAGAATCATTCCTTCTGAATTTGAAAAAAATGTTGAATCGCGTATGGGTGAAGAGAGTGGAATAAATTACAAATTAATGTAAATAATTAATAAATATTACTACAATATAATATATATATAGTTATGTTGAATATGATATTAAAGTATCGACATACTTTTTTTAAATAGTCATTGTTGCTTTTTTGTAATGCACTTGTGTGGATATTCTGTTGATAAATGATTCAATAAATCAGGGTAGTTGCATTTAAAATAGCTCTTCAAAGCAAAAATCATCAGAAAAATGAAATCACCTTATTATTATTTTATTATTGCTGATAATTGATATTTGAAATAAACAGGAAGAGAACAGTGTTTATTTATGTCAGACGATATCAATTTGTAATTGGTTTTTAAGGGAGTTATTTTGATTTACCGGAACAATAGAAACTGATCCCTGAAATCCGCAAGCAAGAGTGTCTCTCCATGTTAATCTACAGGCAATTAAATACCGATCTGCACAAGTTCAATTGTAATAGAGAATCTCTGGTTTTCATTTGTATGAGTGTTTACCTGTAGATATAAGTTAATCTGTAAAATATAAAAGAAAGAAAAGTAACCCATCAAGAGTTACTTCCCTTTCAAAAATATATTTTATGAATTTAATCACGAATCAATTTCAATTGTCATGATTAGTTCTGAAAGTTGAAAACTTACCAAAAAGTTTATCTCAGAATACCTTTCGAAATTACAATGCGCTGTACCTGGTTTGTTCCTTCATAAATCTGACAAAGTTTTACATCGCGCATTATTTTCTCCACAACAAAATCGGTTGAATAACCATCGCCTCCCATTACCTGTACAGCATTAGTTGCAACTTCCATTGCAACATCCGAAGCATATAATTTCGACATAGCAGAAAGCAAAGATGCTTTCTTTTGTTTGTTGTCGTAATTCCATGCTGCGCTCCAGGTTAACAAGCGAGCAGCTTCAATTTGTGTTGCCATGTCGGCAAGCATAAAACCTATGGCTTGATTGGCAGCAATGGGTTTTCCAAATTGTATCCGGTTTTTTGCCCAATCTTTCGAAATCTCATAGGCCTCACGTGAAGCTCCAAGGCTAAGTGCTGCAACGCCGGTACGTGTGCGGTCGAAAGTTTTCATGGCAATTAAAAAACCATGTCCTTCCTGGCCTAAACGGTTTTCTTTTGGCACTTCAACATCGGTAAAAATGATCTCATTCTGAACCGAAGCCTTTTGCCCCATTTTCTCAAGATGAGGTTTGATTTCAATACCTGGAGAATCGGCCGATACAGCAAAGGCAGTTAAACTTCGTGAACCTTTTTCAGGATCGGTTTGTGCGAATACAGTAAAGAACGAAGCAACTTCGCCGTTGGTGATAAAACGTTTGTGACCATTTAGAATATACTTGTCGCCTTTAAGGATGGCTGTTGATTTAATTCCCTGTACATCAGATCCGGCATTTGGTTCTGTTAAACAATACGCAGCAACAGCTTTATCTTCGATAATTTGCCCGAAAAACCTTGTCTGTTGTTCTTCGTTGGCAGATAATAACATTGGTGTTAAAGCTAATGTATTTGCATCTATACAGATACCAATTCCTACGCAACCAGCTCCCAGTTCTTCGGAAGCTAAGGCACTTTCAAAAATATTATATCCCTTTCCCCCAAACTTTTTTGGCATTGGGCCATTCATAATACCTTCATCGTAAGCTTTTTTTACTATTTCCCAAGGGAATTCCGAAAGCTTGTCATGCTTCAATCGATCAGGCCTGATAACCCTGTCGGTAAAATCCCTGTATTTTTCAATAATAGCTTGTTGCTCGTTTGTCAATGAAAAATCAACCATAATTTATTGTTTTAAGTTTGTAATATATTGATTTATATTATATTATTATCTCTAATATCAGCAGATAAAAATAGTAAATATTATTTAATTGTGAAAATGTCCAGTTGGCAGTCATCAGTCATCAGTCTCCAGTCATCAGTCGACAGCAATTAATCAATCAATAGAACTAACTATTCAACAATTGAACTATTCAACAATTTAATCCCTCAACCATTTTTGGGCAAAAAAAAAGCCCGGATAAACCGGGCTTTTCTTTAAATCAATATCTGTTATCTTGTAACATTCATTTGCTTAGTTGCTGAATAATCATCAGTAATTATTTTATAAAGATAAGAACCTGCTGCAAGCTTGTTAGCATCGAAATTAACTGTATGCTCACCAGCCTGGATATCGGCACCAACTACTTCTTCGATTAATTCTCCAAGCAGGTTGTAAACTCCAATATGTACATAAGTATCATTTGGAACCTGGAACCTGATTTGAGTTGAAGCAGAGAATGGGTTAGGCATGTTTTGGTAAAGTGCATAACTCAATCCATCAAATGATGTTTCAGCAAATTTGCCAACAATACTAATGGCATTTTCTGCATATACATTATTACCTTCTGTCCATGATACAACCCGAAGAGTTTGTACATTTTCAGAAACTTTACTCCAAATAGCTAAAGTAAATGTTCCACCATCAGCAATGCCTTCTGTATTGCTTGTAACTTCATCATCGCCCCAAACACAAACACTCATTGCACCATTGTAAACCGATGCACCGAGAACTTCGCCTGCGGTATTCAGAATTGCAACTTCATCACCAATCTGTGGGTTGGTTTGCCATGCTGATTGAGGTATACCAATAGTCATGTTGCTTCCTGTGTTTACAGGGTTTTTGAAATAATATGTATCAACATTGCTAACACCTGATTTTGTAATCATGCCATTCGCTGCATAAGTAAGTACTGCCGCATTTGCCATTTTAATATGATACCCTTCTCCAGGAACCATATTTCCTATGGTGTTAATATTGAACATACTTGGCCAGTAAACATAACCGGATTCGTTTTTAACAATAATTACATCACTAACAATATTGCTAAGGAGAGTTTCGATTGATGCAGGCGAAGTACGCAAGTAACCAAGTATACTCCATTCAGCAGGAATAGAAACAGGTGTAGCTTCGGGTGCTATTACAGCACCACCAATTGTCAATATTTCTGCACTTGTCATTTTAACTTTGTAGCCTTCGCCAATTGTTAAAGTTCCAATTACATTAACATTCCACAATGGCCAGTAGACTTGTCCGTTGCCGTCCTTAACAATAATCAATTCCGACATAACAGGATCAAATACATATTGTAAACTATCCTGGAAAGGATCGATGTAAGTTGAAATTAAATTCCAACCAGCCATCAAATCAATATCCTGAGCATCGAGAACACTTCCAATTGTAAGTGATAACAATCCACTAATACCATTTACTTCGTAAGTGCTATCGCTTGGCCAACTTAGACCGAGGTCGTAAGTTGGGTCGGCAGCAAATTCGGTACCTGTACCTGCATCCCAAATTACCCATGTGAATATTTCATCATCCACAAATCCTGTTTCGTCGCTTGGGTCAATACCATCGTCTCCCCATGCAGCAAGGGTAGTTGCAACACCTTCCCACTTAACAAATCCGCCACAGGCAAATGTGCCGAGTGAGTCATAGAATACACCTACATAATCGCCAATAGTTAAGCCGGCAACTGCTGATACAGGAATATAGATCGTATGGCTTGATTCACTGATTCCGCTTGTCCACGGTGGATATACATTAGAATTTACAACGAATGAGCCTGTTGTAATACATCCATTGGCATCGGTAACAGTAACTGTGTAGATGCCACTCATGAGGTATTCGAGATCTTCTGAAGTGGCGAAATAATCTCCTTCATACTCCCAGTAATAAGAGTATGGGAAAGTACCACAACATACATAAATATCAATAGCACCCATAATGCCCATATCAACATCTGTTATTAATTCATTTGCAATATGAACAGGGCATAGAGGTTGCTCAACAACAATTGTTGCATAAGCTTCGCAACCATAGGCATCGGTTAAAGTTACATAATAAGTACCGGCTTCAAGATTTTCAATTACATCGGTTGTCTGGCCTAAGCCCCATAGTTGAATTGAATCAAGAACAACAGTGTCTAATCCGCAACAATCGGTTTCTATGACACCTGTCCATTGTATTCCTACATAAGGCATAGTTCCACCAATAGCACTAATATCAATCCATCCTGTGTTACCACCGTAGCACAATACATCATGAACCATATAACCAATCTCAAGTTCGTTGTTTGGTGCATAAACACAAGCAGAGTCGATAGCTACACATCCATTACAATCCACAACTGTAACCCAGTACCAACCTGCGGCTAAATTGTAAATATCCTGAGTTGTTGCACCATTCGACCATGTGTATGATAAGCAAACAGAATCTTGCATTAATAAATCAATTGCGCCATCGTTTACACCTGTACACATAATATCGGTAACATCGAAATCTAATTGAGTAGGTGCAGGTTCAGTAATCATAACTGTAACCATTGCAACACAATCGTTAGCATCGGTAACAGTAACTGTATAGAAACCACCCGAAAGTCCTGAAAGGTCTTGGGTTGTTGCACCGGTGTTCCATAGATATGTGTATGCAGGTGTTCCTCCAGTAACTGTAATATCAATTTCACCTGAGGCATCACCATAGCAATTCAGATCTATTTTGGTGTAAGTAAGAACTATGGCAGGAGGTTCAGTTATTGTAACACTACCTGTAGCAACACATCCGTTGCAATCGGTAACAGTTACTGTATAAGTTCCTGCACTTAATCCTGAGATATCCTCGGTTGTAGCACCATTGCTCCAAAGTATTTCGAAACAACTTGTATCACAGTTACACGATTGGAAATATTGATAAAGAGTTCCTCCGGTGATTGTCATATCAATCCATCCGGTAGTTTCTCCAAAGCAATATATATCTTCCCAATCGAATGTTAATTCAAGTGTATCGGGTTCAGTAATTTCAACTTCATATAAAATCTCACAATTATTTGAATCACCAATAGTCAACAGGTGGAAGCCCGGAGTAAGATTAGTATAAATCATTGGAGAATTAGTGAAATTACTAAATGGTGCGTAATCAAGTGAATACTGATAAGGTGCAGCACCACCTGTAGCCATTACTTCGAACCAACCATTGTCGGCTGCATAGCAATCGACATTTTCGCCGGTTATATATAGAGCGGCAAGTGGATAATCGGGTTGCTCAACAGTACCACAAATAGTAGCAACACAACCATAATCATCTGTAACAGTTACACAGTAAGTTCCTAAATTTAACGAGTCGATATCTTCGGTAGTTTCGCTGTTGCTCCAAATAATGTCGTAAGGTGCAACACCACCAGTAATTGTTAAATTAATCCAGCCTTGGTTTCCATCAACGCAAAGCAGGTTGTGAACATCAACAGCAAGTTCAAGTAATGGAGGCTCGTTGATAGTATAACAATCAAGTATTTCACAATTGTTTGCATCGGTTACAGTTACACAATATGTACCTGCCAATAAACCACTAAGGTCTTCATCGGTAGCACCATTGTCCCATGCATAAGTGTAAGGAGTAACTCCACCACCTACTGTAATATCAATTGCACCTGATTGTTGTCCGAAGCATACGATATTTGTTACGCTACCAACCAATGTCAACAATGGTGGCTCGGTAATATCAATACAAGCTGTAGCTATACAAAGATTAGCATCGGTAACAGTTACGCAATATGTACCTGGGCCAAGATTTGATAAGTCTTCGGTTACTTCGCCGTTGCTCCAGGCAAAAGTGTAAGGAGTTGTTCCTCCAAATGGCATAATATCAATTGAGCCATTGGCATTTCCATAACAATCAACATGTATTACATTATAAACTTCAATTGCCAATAATGCAGGTTGAGTTAAAGTGAAACATTCGG
>JAYENH010000550.1:0-2536 GCA_034721995.1 Bacteroidota bacterium | reverse complement strand
ACAAAATAAGGAAGAGGAAGAAATTCCTGAATCACTTATTGCAAAATACTATCACGATGTACAAAAAGATGCAGTACGAAATAGCGTACTAACCGAACGTATCCGATTAGATGGAAGAAAAACTGATGAGATAAGACCAATTTGGAGTGAAGTTGGTTATTTGCCATCGGCACATGGTTCGGCTATTTTTACACGTGGCGAAACTCAATCGTTAACAACGGTAACCCTTGGAACAAAACTCGATGAAAAAATCATTGATAATGTAATGGAAAAGGGTACTGACAAATTTTTATTGCACTATAACTTCCTGCCATTTTCAACAGGCGATGCACGACCATATCGCGGAGTAAGCCGTCGCGAAGTAGGACACGGAAACCTTGCCCATCGCGCACTTAAAAAGATGTTGCCACCCGAGGGTGTCGACAATCCTTATGCTATCAGGATTGTTTCCGATATTTTAGAATCGAATGGTTCATCATCGATGGCTACCGTATGTGCCGGCACATTGGCATTGATGGATACCGGTATGAAAATACGCAAGCCCGTTTCGGGTATTGCCATGGGATTGATTTCTGATGGTTCCGACCGTTATGCTATTCTCTCGGATATTCTTGGCGACGAAGACCACCTCGGCGACATGGACTTTAAAGTTACCGGCACGCGCGATGGAATTACTGCCACTCAAATGGATATTAAAGTCGATGGCTTATCATATGAAGTATTGGCACAGGCCCTTGATCAAGCCAAAAAAGGCCGTTTGCACATTCTTGATAAAATGAACGAAACCATTAGCGAACCACGTGCAGATTATCGCGACCATGTACCACGTATCGAACGTCTTACAATTCCTAAGGAGATGATTGGTGCAGTTATTGGCCCGGGTGGAAAAATTATTCAGGAAATTCAGGCAGTAACCGAAACGGTTATTTCAATTGACGAAGTAGATAATATGGGGATTGTAGATATTGCCGCTTCTGATAAGAAAGCTATTGAAGAGGCTCTTCGCTGGGTTCGTAATATTGTTGCAGTTCCTGAAATCGGAAAAGTATATAATGGTACTGTAAAGTCGATAGTTACTTTTGGGGCATTTGTTGAGATATTACCGGGCAAAGATGGTTTATTGCATATTTCTGAAATAGAATGGAGAAGGCTAAATTCAGCTGACGAAGTTTTAAAAGAAGGTCAAAAAGTTGACGTTAAATTAATTGATGTTGATAAGAAAACCGGCAAACTTAAACTCTCGCGAAAGGTGTTGTTAAAACGACCCGAAAGGCAGCGATAATAAAGGCTGCAAGAAAATAAAAAGCGGGCTTACAATAATTTGTAAGCCCGCTTTTTTTATGCTGATATATTTATTATTTTTCTGTGATCCCTGCCTTTTTCTCTTTCTTATCTTTTTTAACAGCTTTGTTGTTTAATTTCGATAGTTTTTCGTGCATGGCCCTGGCAGCTATCCTTCCTGCGCCCATTGCTTCGATTACAGTTGCCGAACCCGTAACAATATCGCCTCCTGCATAAACAAACTCTTTGGTGGTTTCGTTGGTTTCGGGATTTACCTTTATGTAGCCCCACTTGTTTCTTTCCATATCGGGCGTGGTTTGGAAAATAATAGGATTAGGATCGGTACCGATGGCAACTATTGCAAGATCGCACTCGATCGAGAAATTCGAACCTTCGACAGGTATCGGCCTTCTACGACCCGAATCGTCGGGTTCGCCCAATTCCATGTGGATACATTCTAATGCCTTAATTGAATTATGATCGGTGCCAATTGTATTGTACCGGATTTGTGAGCAACCTGCTTAACATTATCCATCAAAGACTCGCCACACGAAGGGCATTTCACTTTGGCTGATAAAAATTCATACATTTTTTCTCTTTTTTTGTGAATTGCCTACTGAGAACTTCCTACTGAAGGCTTACGAATGATGGGCACGCGAAAAATGCTCATGTACAATTTTCCAGTCGTTGTCTTTTTTTACAAATAAATGAGAACCCCGGCCATTCATCTCTTTACGGCTTGAACCATCTATAAGGGCAACTACCCAATAAAAAGATATTAATACAGTATCGCCAAATTCCTGTACTATTGGCGAAAAAATAAAGTATTCCATTTCGGAGGTTTGTTTGTTATAGAACTCAAATGTCTTTTGAAATTCGTTTAACCCACCTATCCTTTCTAGCATGGTTGATGAAAAAACAACAACATCGGTGTCGAAAAAGGCCATGACAGCTTTAATGTCACCTTTATTATATGCTTCTACCATTTGCTCTTCTTTTTCAATAATGATCTTTTCGATTTCTTTCATCTTGTATAATTTTAAATTAGTATTGTTTTAGTTATAATTCAGTGTAGCAAGATAATAAAAAATTTTGCATTTATTTACATTTTCTCAACTGTTTTTCAAAAATATACGATTCTCACTTATTTGATATAATCACGAAAAACTGATTTGTATTAGGTTTTAAACTATTGGAACAAGCTCGGTTAAATTTGCCTTTTATTCCACTTCAATTATTAACTTTTGCTCAAACA
>JAYENH010000549.1:0-10884 GCA_034721995.1 Bacteroidota bacterium | reverse complement strand
CAATCCTTAGCTTGACGGCTTTACCCTGAACTCCTAAACCTATGAATAAGATTGAAGTGTGTTTGTCCCCGGCTTTATACCATCTGTATGAAAAAGAAAACCAGGTGGTTGTTGTGATTGATGTAATTCGGGCATCAGCATCTATTTGTACAGCTTTACATTGGGGGGCAACAAAAATATACCCTGTAACAAATCCTGATGAAGCTTTGCTTGCAGGGAAAAACGGGCATCTGATTTCGGGAGAACGCTATAGCAAAAAACTTGAAGGCTTTGATTTCGGAAATTCCCCGTTCGAGTTTCAATCAACAAAAATAAAAGGTAAAGAGCTTACCATGACTACCACGAACGGTACACACAGCATTTGTGTAGCCAAAAATGCAGAACAAGTAATTATCGGCTCTTTCCTGAATTTCGATTACATGTTAAAATATTTGATTGATCAGGAAAAAGATATTTTACTCCTTTGTTCCGGCTGGCAGCAAAAAGTAAATATTGAAGACAGCTTGTTTGCCGGGAAAATAGCACAGGCTATTCTTACTTCAAAAAAAATTACCACATCATCTGATTCTGTTTCGTTGGCCATTGATATTTATAAAGCTGCAAAAGATAATTTGTTTGAATATATTATCAATGCTTCGCCCCGCTTAAAATCTAAGTTGTATTTTCTCGAAAAGGATATTCGATATTGTTTGTATGGCAAACAAATGGATGTACTCCCGGTTTTGCAAGGCGAATATCTAATGAAAACGGGAAATTGAAAATTGGAAACTGCTTGTTCGAAACAGTAATTCAATAAAGACCTTGCAAGCATAGTCTCAACAATATCTATCCATGAATACCTCCTTTTTATGGTAAGCTCTATTAATCCAAATCTCTGCCTTATACGATTTTTTCAAAACATTCATTTACAAAAGTAAAATCGAGATTAGAAAAAATCGAAGCAATAACGAAAAGTTAGCTTCGGAGATAGCTCAATTTTATAGCTGCTCGCCTACAGTTTAGGCATGGCTCTTCTTTTTCTTTTGCTGAATTATTTCAAGCCGGAGATACACGCAAAAAGCCTGATGCCTGCCTTACAAAGTCCCTGGTTTGTTCCACATGTGATAGTGTATATTTTTGCCTATGCCCTTTTGGCAGCATCATCGCTTGTTGCCATAAAAGCACTTTACCATGAGTATTTCGACCTTCAGCAAAAAAACCTGTTGCCACTTGCCGATAACATTGTTTTTATTGGTTTTGCATTTCTCACCCTCGGACTTTTATTTGGAGCATTATGGGCAAAAGAAGCCTGGGGGCACTACTGGACATGGGACCCGAAAGAAACCTGGGCATTCCTTACCTGGCTGATGTACTTGATATACATTCACTATCGCCACAATAAACCCCATGTAAAACGTGGCCCGCTCTGGAGTTTGAGTTTAGCATTTGTAATTTTATTGATTGCCTGGTTTGGCATAAATTATCTCCCCTCGGCTCAATTTAGCGTACACACTTACGGTATGGAGTAACAGAAACGAACATGCATTAGTGCTCTTTTATGCTCTTTTATTTGCATTTTAGAAAAATATACATATATTTGCACAAAATAGAGCTATATAATGCATGTTGAAGAAATTAATAGTACAATTATAGAACGTAGAAAAATGTTACGTGTAACGCAAGAAACCCTGGCAGAATTTTCCGGTGTTGGATTGCGGACCTTAAAACAGTTCGAGAGCGGAAAAGCCAACCCGACTCTTAAAACCTTGCAGAAATTAGCAGATGTACTGGGAATGGAGCTTCGTTTACAAGTGAAGAAAATTCAAAATAATAAATGAGAGAAGCAAGAATATTATTCAAAGAGGAAGAAGCTGGTATTTTAATACAAGAGAATGACGGGACATTCACATTCCGTTACAAGGATAACTGGATGGCTGATAGTGAAAAACAGGGAATATGCCTTACCCTGCCCAAAACACAACAGGAATATTATTCAAAATACCTTTTCCCTTTTTTCTACAACATGCTACCTGAAGGGGCTAATAAACAAGTAGTTTGTAAACACCTGCGGATCGAACCTGATGATTATTTCGGATTGCTGTTGACAATAGCAAAAACTGATACTATTGGAGCAGTCAGGGTAATTAAAATTGAACAATAGCAATGAATTTGCCTGAAATAAAATATTGCCCCGGAACATTAGCTAAAGGTTTTGAATCCTACAGCAGGACTTGTTTAAACAGGGTTTTCAACGCAAAAAAAGTTCATCATGTACTGCCTTATGAATCACCTGCAAGCAACTTGGAAACTGATGAGTTATTTGAAGAAAACAGAAAACGTACTTCCATTTCCGGTGTGCAAAAAAAGTTTTCTGTAAAACTCGATAAAAATAAACTCAGGTTAGTTAATGAAGGTGAAAGAGGCACCCACATTCTGAAACCAATACCGGATGTAGGAAAGAGAGCCGGCCAAATGCCTGCCAACGAACATTTAACCATGCAAATAGCCCGTCAGGTGTATGGCATCGAAACGGCTGAGAATGCACTAATATTTTTCAGGAACGGATATCCTGCTTATATCACCAAACGATTTGATGTAAAAGAAGATAGTAGCCTGCCAGCAGGTCAGGCAGAGAAATGGGCACAGGATGACTTTGCCTCTTTATCCGAAAAAACCCCGCAAACTCATGGTGAACATTATAAATACTCAGGTAATTATCTTGAACTATTTCAGATAATGAAAACATATTTACCTGCCTATAAAATAGAAGCTCCTAAATTGTTTAAGTTGTTGGTTTTTAACTACCTTTTCTCAAATGGTGATGCCCATCTCAAAAATTTTTCGCTATTAGAAACACCAATGGGGGATTTCCGCCTAAGTCCTGCTTATGATTTATTAAATAGCAGGATACACATTGAAGATAAAGACTTTGCCCTGGATGACGGGCTTTTACCAGCCAATTTAGCACAAGGCAAAATAGCTCAACGATTCTTTGTTTTGGCCGAACATGCCGGATTAAGCGAAAAACAGGTAAAAAAAATATTTAGCCTTGTAACATCAGGATCGGAAAAAACAGAAAAATTAGTAGCTGCATCATTTCTTAATGAAAAAACCAAGCTTAATTATTGGCAAGCTTACCAGACCAGATTCAAGCGAATAACCAAACAAAGAATTGTGTAAAAATACATTTACCCCAAACCAACTTCCTTCAGCAATGCCTTTTTGGTCTTGGCCCCCATAATACGCTTCAATTCTTTGCCATTTTTATAAATTATCATTGTGGGGATATTGCGGATATTATAACTCTGAGCAAGTTGCTTTTGCTGTTCAACATTCACTTTTGCAATTGTAATATTACCGGCTTGTTCGTCGGCAATTTCATTTAGAATAGGAGCTATCATTTTACAGGGGGCACACCATTCTGCCCAAAAGTCGACTATAACCAATCCTTTCCGGGTTATTGTTTTATAATTCTTGTTGTTTAAAATCCTAATATTCTTACTTGGTGGGGCATCTTTTGTATTCTTTATTTTATTATACCCGTAAACCATATAAATAATTAAAAGCAGGACAACTCCCGCTACAATGTACCAAATCATATTCTTTCAGTTTTATTCCTGTTTATTCCTACGTTCGTAAATATTCTGCCGCACTCAGTGAGGCAATTGTGCCATCGGCAACAGCGGTTGTAACCTGAGGGTATTTTTTCACAATACAATCCACAACAATCAAAAAACTCAGATTAGAATTGGCCGGTTTGTTTTAAGAATTTTCTTCCATTCCGGAGGCAAGCCAATAAAATCGTCGACAAAGCCATCAATTTCCCCTTTTGTTTCTTTCGATAGTAACTCGTTAATTTCTTCAGCTGCCTCACCACTAATAAGAAAAGGGAAAGTAAGCAGATTAAGAAAACTACCATTAAAAAAACCTGCAATCTGATATTCTTTCAGGTTTTCGCGTTTGATACCTGTTATTACACATTGGGTTAGCAAATATTCAGGATTCATTCCGCCATTTTTAAATGCCATCATATTTTCCTGCATATATTGCATTTTTGTCATAAAATAGTTTTCGATATTTTTTATTGATTGAGCCGACATCGATCCTTTCATATTTTCGGCACAATCCACACATATCGCATATTCAACCTCAACATAATCATCTTTAAAAGCCTTCTCAATAAAATATGCAGTACCTTCTTCAAGAAGATATTTCTCGCACATAATACAATTCTCAATTGGCTTATCGCTCAGGAACGATTTAAAAAGTTCAGGTATTTTGTGTTTCTGTTCGTCCATTATTTTTTTTTCAGATAGAAGTAATAGATAAAACAATTAGTCGCGCAGATCAATAACTTCTACATCGGGATATGCTGCGGTATCAAAGGTAAAATCAGCATCGCCTATAGGTATATTCACTTTGAATTTATTTAAATTTATGGTGTATATATTTCCATTTTTAGTATAATAGGTGAAGGTGCGTATTCGATTCAGGTTTGTATCTACAATGATTACTATTTTCGAAAGGTCGCTTATTTCCTGATCGCCAGGCTCCAAGCCCTGTGCAACTTCTTCGGGGTAAAGTTCGATATGAGAAAAACTACCTGTATGCTCTTTTATTTCGCCCTTGTATGAATATTTGTAGCCCTCTTCGTACATGGTGAAAATAGATTGAGGGTTATTTAAAAAGGTTTTATCCTCTAAATCGCGATTGGTAATATTTACCTCATCCGACTCAACAATGTGTGTCCAAATAGTTTTTCCATCGCAATATATTTCGCTGTCCATAAGCGACAAACGGTACTTATTGCCTTTAATGCGTACTTTTCCATCGTACGATTCACTTATGTCTTCCTGCTGATTTTCCATTGTAAAACTAAAATCAGAAACAATGGTTTTATACGATTTTGTTTTTTCCGACAGTTCATCTAAAATTTCTTTGGCCTTAGGATCTTTCACTTCATTTTGTGCTATCGCAGCCATTGCAATCGATATTGTAAAAATAAAACAAATGCTCTTTTTCATATTATTAATTCTTAGTTAAATTTTTAGTGTATTCAAATATTGTTCCAACGAGTATTCGTCGGGATAAAGTACCTGCCGTGCTTTGCTACCTTCGTAAGGCCCTACAATTCCGGCTGCCTCTAATTGATCGACAATCCTTCCTGCCCGGTTGTAGCCTATTGAAAATTTGCGTTGTATCAACGAGGTCGATCCTTGCTGATGATTAACCATCAGGCGTGCAGCTTCCTCAAAAAGTTCGTCGCGTTTTGTAAGATCTACATCTGTCTGCTCACCGCCACCTTCCTCAATATATTCAGGCAGGTAATGTGCCGAAGGAAAGGCTTGCTGCATAAAAATATGTTCTGTTATTTTTTCAAGTTCGGGTGTGTCGATAAAAGCACATTGCACCCGCACCATATCGGCTCCTACCGAAATTAACATATCACCCCGTCCAATCAACTGGTTTGCACCGGGAGTATCTAAAATTGTGCGCGAATCGACCATCGATGTTACCCTAAAGGCAATACGGGCCGGGAAATTTGCCTTTATCAATCCCGTAATAATATTGGTAGATGGCCGCTGGGTCGCAATAATTAAATGAAGCCCTACTGCCCTTGCAAGCTGTGCAATTCTGGCAAGTGGCGATTCAATTTCTTTTCCGGCGGTCATTATTAAATCGGCAAATTCATCAACCACAAGTACTATATATGGCAAAAACTGATGTCCGTTTTCAGGGTTTAATCTGCGTGCAATAAACTTATTGTTGTATTCTTTTATGTTGCGTGTCTGAGCTTTTTTCAACAAGTTGTAGCGATTATCCATTTCAATTGTGAGGGAATGGAGTGTGTGTACAACTTTTTTAGTGTCGGTAATAATTGCATCGTCGCTATCGGGCAATTTTGCAAGATAGTGCTTTTCGATTTTAGAATATATGCTCAGTTCTACTTTTTTGGGATCGACAAAAACAAACTTTATTTCTGACGGGTGCTTTTTGTACAGCAGCGAGGCAATAATTGCATTTAGCCCAACCGATTTCCCCTGGCCTGTTGCACCTGCGACAAGTATGTGTGGCATTTTTGTCAGGTCGAAAATATAGGTGTCGTTCGAGATAGTTTTTCCAAGTGCTACCGGCAATTCATATTTGGATTCTCTAAAACGGTTCGATGATAGTATTGAGCGCATCGAAACAATTTCGGGTTTTTGGTTAGGCACTTCGATACCAATTGTACCTTTACCAGGAATTGGCGCAATAATCCTTATCCCCAGTGCTGCAAGGCTAAGGGCAATATCATCTTCAAGATTTTTTATTTTAGCAATACGGATTCCGGGGGCAGGTACAATTTCGTAAAGTGTAATAGTTGGGCCAATTGTAGCTTTTATCCTGTCTATCTTGATTTTATAATTGCCTAAAGTATCAACTATCTTATTTTTATTGTTGATAAGTTCTTCTTTACTAACCTCGGAGTTTTCGGCATGATGGTTTTCGAGTAAGTCAAGGCTGGGAAATTTATAGCTCGACAACTCTAACTTCGGGTCGTATTCTCCCAACTCTTCTAAAATTTCTGAATAAACTTTATCCGGGCTACTCTCGTTTTCAATTTTATCAGCTTCGCTCCTACTATTGTTTTTCTCTTCTGAATAATCATCTTCAATATGTGTTTGTTCAGTTTCAAACAAAACATCGTCATGCTCTGTTTTTATAGGCTCGTTATCGTGCTGCGACGGGTTTCCATTTTGCATTATTTCGTTGTCGCTTATTTCAATCGAAAAAGGTGTAGAATCTTCCAACTGGTTTAATTCTAAATCTTCCCCCGGTTTTTCTTTGGCTGTGGTTATTCTCTTTGGCTGTGTTTTTTTTATATTGTTCATTCTTTTCCTGATGAATGATGTTTTTTCAGGAAGGCTTTTTACATAAGGCAGAAAGTTATCAAAAGTAAAAATCAGAAATACAAAAAGGGAAATTGAAAGCACGAAAAAAGTGCCAATAAGACCAATAAGGTTATTAAACCAGCTTACCATAAAAATGCCATGCACTCCTCCGGGCCCACTTCCAAGCCAGCCGTTTGCATCGCCAAATAAATACGACAGAAAAACTGAAAGCCAAATAGTTAGAATTACTGAATACCTAAATGATTTTCCAAAAGGTAAGAGGTGTATCTTAAGCAAGCTAAATCCAAACAAGCCTACAATAAACGGGATACTAAACGATGCCAGGCCAAACCATTTGTTCATAAACTGATTGGCAAATACTGCCCCAATCCTCGCCAACCAGTTTTCTGCTTTAAACTCGTTGCTTTGAAACAAGTTGCCCCAGGTAAAACTTTGGTCTGCTTTCCAGGTAAATAGAAACGAGAAAAAAGCCAACAACATAATAACAGCAAGAACGATTAAGAAAATACCTAAACTTACATGAAATCGCTTATCTTGAAATAGATTACCTGATTTTTTTGTCGGAGTTTTACTTTTACCTTTTTTTGTTTTTGTCATATTTTTTAGCCCGTCTTCAGTCCCCAGTTCTCAGTATTCAATCTTCAGTTCTCAATAATAAATCGTAAATCATCAATCGTAAATCGTAAATCGTAAATCATCAATCGTAAATCCCTATCCTCCCATCATTGCTTTTAATTCCTCAAAGCTCATTACCTTAGTGCCTTCGGGAATAGTAAATTCTTTCGATTTAATTTTTCTTTTCTTCTTAACCTCAGAGGCAGTAAAATGTAATTTACTGTCTTCCATTCCGGGTATTGCCATTGTATATTCTAATTGCATACCATTAATTTCGGGGTATTGTTCTTCTTGCATAAAATCGTCAACTTCAAGGTCATCGTAAAAATAAACTTCCATGATGTCTTCCCCAATTTCAATTTCGGCCTTCTTACATTTATAGCCGGCAATCATTTTTGTTTCATCAAGGATTGTAACTTTTGGTTTTTCTTCTTCTTCACCGTCGTCTCCACCTTTCTGCATTTCTTTCATCTCTTCGGCTTGTTCTTTGTTCATACGAAATGCCATGGTTTGCCCCATTACTTCGGTACTAGTAATAACCGAATCGGCCCATATAACCTGGGTTTGGTTCATCATCATTGTTTCCATCACCATTTTGTAAACACCATCGCCGTAAGTCATTGTAACAGTACCTTCGACCTGTGCTTTGTCGGCTTCGCTCATTTCTCCATCAACAGTTAGCTTGTAGGTAATAATACCTGTAAATTTTTTGGCTTTCTGTGCCATTATGTTTGTGGTCATCAAAACCAGCAAAACAAAAGTAATTCCTCTTAATAAATTTCTCATATTCAATTGTTTTATTTTAATAATCAATAATTTAACTTCCAGATGCAATAATATTCATAATAAAAAATAAGGCTGCAAAAATACTGATAAATATTCGGATAACAAGAGGTTTTGGGTTTTAGGTTTTGTCAATCGAACAAAGAAAACATACCTTACACTTAGGTAGTTTAAATTGCTGATATTGTGTTTTTTATAATTCGTTGTTCCACCCTAAAACCGAAAAATATAAAAGACGCAATTGAACAATATGACATCTTTGCTTTTTTCACAAAAATATTAGCGACCTTTTCGTGAAATTCGTAATGCGTTGACAATAACCTCAAAAAAGAAAAGATGAATACCTGTGTAGTTACCTACTATAAAATATTTATCATACTTTAAAGAATTCGCCTTTATGATTTTTGTATTTTTGCATTTCAATTTTTCAATTTTTCAATATGATCGAAATAGTTAAACATGCGATAATGATAACCAGTTTTGTTATGGTAATGATGCTGATTATCGAATACCTGAATGTACACAGCAAAGGATTATGGAGCGACAAACTCCGAAAATCGAAATGGTCGCAATTATTATTGGCGGCATTTCTTGGTATTACTCCGGGCTGCCTCGGCGCATACACTGTTGTATCGCTCTATACACATAACGTAGTAAACTTTGGCGCACTAATTACGGTAATGATTGCCACCTCGGGCGACGAGGCTTTTGTAATGTTTTCGATGATTCCTGAAGCTGCAATAAAACTTACAATCATAATATTTTTTATCGCTATAATAACCGGATTTTTAGTAAACCTTTTTGTAAAAGATAAACGATATGGAAAATTTAAGCATTTCGAGTTTCCCCTGCATGAGGAAAGTAACAATTGCTTACCTAATGCGCAGGAAGATTTTTTGCAGCGATTCAGACATATTAGTTTTCAAAGGGCAATATTGATTTCTGGCCTCATTTTATTTATTATAGGTGTTTCATCGGGCGAACTGGGCCACCTGCATGGTGAACCAACAAAAACCGTAATGGACCTGCCCAACGAAATTGTCCTCGACGAACATCACAGCCAAATCCACCAACACGATGGCCACATCCATGCCGGGGAAGAACAATCTGCAAATGCTGCCGGCCACGAACATTCGCACTGGAACTGGATAAGCATAACATTTTTACTTGCCTCGCTCATTGCCCTTTTTGTTGTTGTTTCGGGCTCCGACCATTTCTTAGACCATCACCTTTGGGAGCATATCATAAAAAAACATTTTCTAAAAATATTTCTGTGGACATTAGGGGCTTTAGTCTTAATTCATTTTTTAATCAACATTCTGCACCTCGAAGAATGGCTCTCATCAAACCTTTTAATAATTCTTATCGTGGCAGTATTGATTGGCCTGATACCTGAATCGGGGCCACATCTTGTTTTTGTTACACTGTTTTATACTGGTGCTATTCCATTTAGCATTTTATTGGCCAGCTCAATAGTTCAAGACGGGCATGGAGCATTGCCCCTTTTTGCCGAATCGAAGAAAAACTTTGCCTGGGTAAAACTTATTAATCTTGCCGTTGGTTTTGGAGTAGGTTTAATTGGTCTTTTCTTTGGCTTTTAAATGAAAAAACTACTTAACATATTACTTCGCTATTATGCCTTTTGGATAACTTTCTCGATCCTGATGCGAGCAGGTTTTTTGTTTTACAACCACGAACAGACTGCCGAATTTTCATCAACAGAAATAATAAAAACATTTTTATATGGCATTAAACTTGATTTATGTATGTCGGCATATTTTCTGTTAATACCTTTATTGCTACTTACTTTTTCGTTTCTGATAAAAAAATCAATCTTAAAAACAATACTCAACATTTATACTTTTTTGCTGATATTGATTTCGTCGTGGATTTCGATAATCGATTTCGAATTATACCGTAACTGGGGCTTTCGGATGGACAAAACACTTTTGCTATATTTAAAAACCCCGGGCGAAGCTTTTGCATCGACCGAAACATGGATAACAGTACTGTTTCTTGCATCAATCCTTATTGTTACACTGGCCCTGTTTTTTGCTTATCGAAAATTAATAATTAATTCAATTGATGTATGTAATTTAAAATCAACAAAAAACAGTTTGTGGCTGCTTTTAGCTTTACCATTACTGATATTGCCAATCAGGGGAGGCTTTGGGGTTGCCACTTTAAATACCAGTGCAGTTTATTTTCACACTGCTCCTTTTGTAAACCATGCAGCAATAAATGTAGTGTGGAACGTTGGCTATTCGTTAAGCACAAACGAAAATGCAAAATCATACCAATTTTTTAATAATGAAAAAGCCAACTTGATTTTCGATGGCCTGCAAAAGGAAAATGGCAATACATCACGCATGTTAAATACTTCGAGGCCTAACATTATTATCATCATCCTCGAAAGTTTTAGTGCCCGCATTATTGAACCTCTCGGAGGAGAGGCTGGGGTTTGTCCCAATTTCAACCGCTTTTGCAACGAAGGAGTTTTGTTCGATCACTTTTATGCAAACGGCGACCGCAGCGACAAAGGCCTGGCATGTATAATAAGCTCCTACCCTGCCCAGCCAACAAGTTCTATAATTAAGTTTCCCGAAAAAACTAC
>JAYENH010000548.1:0-2538 GCA_034721995.1 Bacteroidota bacterium | reverse complement strand
ATCGGCCGGAAAACTTGCATAAGATTTAATTTTCTGTGCGAATTTTCTTCCGGTAGGAATAAATTTTCCTACTCCCTGATAAGGTACATGTTCTTCGCCATTTATTGTTTTTGGCACCATGCGGCCCGCTGCATTTTTTATAAGGTTTTCTGATTTTTCCATTATTGTTTTTTTTGCTGTCATCTTCATATTTAACATTATCTGTCAAAAGTCCAATGATTATTTGTTAACACTCTGCCTTATTGTAAAAGTCTACGAATTTCATCCTCTGATCTCTCAATATCCTCTAACCATATTTTAATCTCATTCTTCATAAAGAATCCTTTTACTTCTGTTGATATTTTGAATTAAATATGAATTTTTAAGCCCCTTTTGCTCCAATAAATCAATTGGTCTTTTTAATAAATCCTCCAATTCAAATTTTAAATCAAAATAATTTTCAGCATAATCCATTGGATTGTTTGCACTAATATCAACAAGAAAATCTATATCACTATCCGATTTGAATTTATCTGTAAGTACCGATCCGAATGCAAAAAGAAATTTCACTTTATATCTCTCACATAATCCTTTAATCTGGCTATTGTAATTATCTAAATACATATCAAGTTTTTCTCCTTTTCTCTCTCAATCTATCCAATTCTCATCCAACAAACCAAGCTTTATTGCAAGGTCGATAGTTTTTTCGGCACGTTTTACAACAGGGGGATCAATCATTTTTGAGCCTATCGATACTACCCCAAGCCCTTTGTTTGTTGCATCAATAAAGGCAATGACAATTTTCTTTGCCTTTTCGATTTCATCAGGCGTGGGAGCAAAACTATTGTGTATAACCTGTATCTGTCGTGGATGTATGCAGCCCATACCTTCGAAGCCCAACGATTTTGAAGTTATCACGTTTTCTCTTAAACCATCCATGTCGGCTACATCAGAAAATACCGAGTCGATGGGTTGGATGCCGGCAGCCTTACAGGCATTTACCAGGCGGGTGCGTGCAAAGAACGATTCTGTTGCTTCTTTTGTGCGCTTTGTCCCCAGGTCGGCAGTAAAATCTTCGAGGCCAATAGCCAATGCAACCACATTCTCCGATGCCGTGGCAATTTCGAAAGCCTTTTCAACACCCATTGCCGATTCGATTATGGGCATATACCAGATTGGTGTCATTATTTTTTTGGCCGACTTTATTTTTGCAATTTCATCATCTAATTGCTTAATATACTCGCCACTTTCGCATTTTGGAACAAGCAATAAATTCAAATGATGAGGGATAATATATGCCAAATCTTCAATCCCCATTTCACCCTGGTTAATGCGTACCATTCGCTCGGCACCGTACATGTTTAAAGCACGCAATGCATTTCGTACAAGGAAACTGGCTTCCTGTTTTTTTGCAGGTGCAACCGAATCTTCAAGATCTAAAATCAATCCATTGGGTTTATGTACACCTGCATTTAACATCATGCTTGGTGTATTTCCCGGTAGGTAAAGACGCGAAAAACGAAATTGGTCTTTTTCCGAAGCGCAAGTATTTTCTTCAATAATTTTGGGCAGGAATTCTTTTTCGGTTTCGATTAGTTGCTTTACTGCATGTTCGAGGCGGGCCATAATTACCCAGGGAAGTGCACCCTTGTCATCAATCGAAAGTATTGCATTTTCAATATTAAAATACTTCAAACCTTTTTGCAGAAGATCGAGAATATCGTCTCCATACAAAGCTTTCACTTTGCTTTTAATATCTATTTTAATACCTCCTGATTGTTTTATTTCGAGTGAGATAAAACAATCGGATCTGACTTTAGCTCCATTATTGCCGGATATGGCTATTTTATTTGTCATCGTGTTTATTTTAAAAGTATGCAAAGATATGAGAAGTTGGGAGTCCACAGTCGGTAGTCCGCAGAATGTTCTAAACCCTGAACTGAACTCTGAACCCCGAACCCTGAACTATTTTATCAACGATAATTTCTGAATAAAGCTTCCTTTTTCGTTTGAAACTTTTACAAAGTACATTCCTGCTTCGAATTCCGATACATCAAGTTGAATGTTTCTGCTTTCAGCAATCAATCCTGAAATTACTTCTTCGCCTACCATATTATAAATGCAAATATTTGAACCGGCAGGAATAGTTTCGTCCAATTCGATATTAACAAGATTACGGGCAGGATTTGGATATATCCTGAATGATTCCTGATTGATTGAGGAAATACCGTTTGGGCCAACAGTAATATATATAGTTTTCGAGTCGCTCATATCGCTATTTGTAGCTGTAAGGGTTACAGGAAATGTTCCCGTTTGATTAAATGTACGGCTTGGACTGGTTATAGCCGATGTGGACGATTGTGCTACTCCCTCAAATTCCCAAAGATAACTGGTTGATAATGCGGGATTTTTTAAAGTAAGGTTCGTAAATTTGACATAGGTTCCGAAAGGCACATTTGTAGATTCAACATGAAAATCAACAATAATTGGATAATTTGTACAATTTTGATCCATCCAATCTAAAGTGTTTGGGCTTACTACTCCAGGAGCTAACCAATC
>JAYENH010000547.1:0-2544 GCA_034721995.1 Bacteroidota bacterium | reverse complement strand
TTGGCCTAAAAGTTAAAGGCCCTTACGATGAGCAAAACCTGGATTTTAGTTTTTTCTCGAAAAAAGGCAAAACACAATTTTTTACTTACCATAATTTATATAGCTATCCACCGGCAATACAGTAGATTATATTGATTGTTACCCAACATAAAAAAAACGAACGAGTACATAAATCAAGATAATATGAAAGCCGGCACACAAACAAAAGAGTTGCAAATTGCCTTCGCACCTGCTGACTCAAAATTTGCATAGGACAAAAAAATGGAATATGACATAAGGAATTTAAAACATAAAAAAATAACCAGAATTTAAAATCTGATTTTTATGTCTTTGTTTTATTTTTGTCGGTATAAATTAAAATTATATCAATGTCAAATATAAAACTCTTTGAAAGTAAGCAAATTCGTTCGGTTTGGAATGACGATGAAAAGAAATGGTATTTTGTTGTAGAGGATGTTGTAGCGGTTTTAACTGATAGCAAAGACCCAAAACAGTATGTTAAACGCATGAAGTTGAGGGATAAAGAACTTGCCAAAGGGTGGGTACAAATTGTACCTACCCTTTTAATTGATACTTCCGGTGGCAAGCAAAAAATGAGTTGTGCCAATACAGAAGGATTGTTCAGAATAATCCAATCAATTCCTTCTCCAAAAGCAGAGCCTTTCAAACGTTGGCTTGCCAAAGTTGGATATGAAAGACTTGAAGAAATTGAAAATCCGGAATTAGCATCAAAAAGGACAAGAGAGATTTACAAAGCAAAAGGATATTCAGATGATTGGATTGAAAAACGAATGCGAAGTATTGCTATTCGTGATGAGTTAACAGACGAATGGAAAAAGCGAGGTGTAAGAGAAAAAATTGAATACGCAATTTTGACTGCAGAAATATCTAAAGCTACTTTTGGACTAACTCCATCGCAATACAGAGAAGTAAAAGGATTGAAAAGACAAAATCTTCGTGACCACATGAATGACCTTGAATTAATTTTTTCAATGCTTGGTGAGGCATCAACAACAAAAATTGCAAAAGCTAAAGACTCAAAGGGATTTATTGAAAATAAAGAAGTTGCAATTGAAGGTGGAAATGTTGCAGGAATAGCAAGAAAAGAATTGGAAAAAAGGTCAGGGGAAAAAGTTATAACATCGGAAAATTATTTACCGGAAAAGAAAACAAAAGAATTGAAAGGGAAGAAAAAAACCTGACGCTTCGCAGTAATACACATTGTCAGGTCGCTCGAAAAGGTAACTGCACAATCAAAACCTGCCAAAGAGTATTCCTGCCCCAACACACACTGACAGAAGAAATTACGTTGGGTAACATGCAATATAATAAATTGGGCAGAAAGTGGTAAATATGAACGTATTAAATTAAATAAACAGCGTAGTAATCAAGATAGCTATGCATATCATGATTTGATATGTCAATTAGTTAATTGATATAAAACTCAAGTTAAGTGCATAACAATTCAACAATTCAACAATTCAACAATTCACCCTTTTTTCACGCGCTTATATTCCGAAAATATTCCGAATATCAGTATCAGGGCAAGAATTATACTGCTGGCAATTGATATTTTTTCGCCTGTGAAATAGCTTTTTGGTTCGAACTTAAACTCGATAGTATGTTCGCCGGCAGGGATTTTTAATGCCCTCAAGACATAATTTACCCGTACAAGTTCTGCTTCCTGTCCGTCGATTGAAACATTCCATCCCGATGGGTAATAAATCTCGGAAAACACAGCCAAGCCTGCATTCGATGAAATTGAACGGTAGGTCAGATGATTTGGTTTATATTCGGTCATTTCGATTTGGGCAAGTGAATCCGGCAGAGCTTGTAAACCTTGCACGACATCCTTGAAACGTTTGTCGATAATAGCCGTTTTGGACGGATCGAATTTATTTAGTGCAAGAATTTCCTGATCGGCATTATCAACCCATTTTATGTTTTCGACAAACCAGCAGTTCCCCAGGGCTTCCATATTTAATTGTACTTCGGGTGCTCCTTTTTTCCCTTTATAAATAAAGTATTTTGTGTTAAGCATATTTAAAACATCCATATTGTTTTTTGCAATATGATGCTCGATAAGTTCTTGATAACGTTGCAGTTTTGCCCCGTGGTAACCACCTATCGACTTGTGGAAATACGAAGTTGTGGCATCGTTGAAAGTACTTACTGTTGTATTCATAACCCGATAATTCAAATCGGTATCTTTTAAAATCAATTGATCGGCTCGTGATGCACGCACGGGGACTTCGGCAATACGTTGCGAAACAAATTTTTCGGTTCCCAGATAGCGTTTTCCGATAGTTACCATATCAAAAAGAATAAAAACCGAAAGCCCGATTACAAGCAAGGTTTTATTTACTTTTTTTGCCGCAAAAAACCATAGCAAAGCAGCAGTAATCAGAATAAAGAAAAAGCTACGCATGGCATCGGCTTTAAAAATTGCAATTCGTGCAATCTCAAGGTTTTCAATATGGCTCAGTATCTGTCCACTGCTTCCTGGATTTTCTATTAAATATGAATCGAAGCGGGCGGTTTCGT
>JAYENH010000546.1:0-10982 GCA_034721995.1 Bacteroidota bacterium | reverse complement strand
TAAGGAGTTGTTCCTCCAAATGGCATAATATCAATTGAGCCATTGGCATTTCCATAACAATCAACATGTATTACATTATAAACTTCAATTGCCAATAATGCAGGTTGAGTTAAAGTGAAACATTCGGTAATAACACAACCATTGGCATCGGTTACGGTAACACAATATGTTCCAGCACCAAGGTTTGCAAGGTCTTCAGTTATTTCCTGATTATCCCATGCATAAGTATATGGAAGTGTACCGCCTGTTACGCTAATGTCGATAGAACCATTCATGTCGCCATAGCAAAGTGGATTAACAACAACTCCTGTAATACCAAGAACATCAGGTTGGGTAATTGTTTCACAAAGAGTAACAACACAGTTAAGAGCGTCGGTAACTGTTACACAGTAAGTACCTGGTGCTAAATTAGCAAGGTCTTCGGTGTTTGCACCATTATCCCACGAATAAGTGTAAGGTAATGTTCCGCCAACAACAGTAAGGTCAATTGTACCATTTTCATAAGCATAGCATGTGATATTGGTATATGTTGCAGAAGCCAATAATTCGGCAGGTTCGGTAATTTCCTGGCAAATAGTAGCAACACAGCCATTGGCATCAGTAACAGTTAAGCAATATGTGCCAGGACTAAGATTCGAAATGTCTTCGGTAACTTCACCATTGTTCCATAGGTAGGTATAAGGAGTTGTTCCTCCATAAGGCATAATATCAATTGAGCCATTGGCATTGCCATAACAATCAACGTGAGTTACACTATAAATTTCAATTCCCAATACTGTAGGTTGAATAATATCATCGCATATAGAGGTTACACAACCATTGGCATCGGTAATAGTTACACAATAAGCACCTATAACCAAACCAGAGATATCCTGAGTTGTTTCACCATTATCCCATGCGTAAGTGTAAGGCATTGTTCCTCCAACTACATCCACATCGATAGCACCATCGTTTCCACCATAGCAGCTAACATCAGTTGTGCTTAGTATTGAAGCTACTAATAAATCAGGTTGAGTAATAGTTGCTGATAAGTAAGCAATACATTGTTGTGCATCAACAACAGTTACATCATAAGTTCCGGCAGCTAAACCGGAAATGTCTTGTGTGGTTTCGCCATTGCTCCATGTATAAGTATATGGCGCGGTTCCACCAGCCACTGTAAGGTCAACACTACCTGTTTGATCGTCATAACATAAAATATCAACATGTGTTTCTGACAATACAAGTTCAGCAGGTTCAACAATAGTGACACTACCTGTAGCAACATCGCCATGGCTATCGGTAACAGTAACAGAGTAAGTTCCCGGTGCAAGATTAGTTAAATCTTCGGTTGTGGCACCATTACTCCAAACAATAGAATAAGGAGGAGTTCCACCCCAGATAGTCAGGTCAATTGTACCATTGTCCATATTGTAACATGGAATATCAGTAAGTGTTATCGAAATCTCAAGGTCTGGTGGCTCCTCAATAGTCCATGAACCGGTAACTACACAGTCATGGCTGTCTGTAACAGTAACAGAATAAGTTCCGGCACTTAGACCTGAGATATCCTCTGTTGTTGCACCATTACTCCATGAGAATGTATAAGCGGGTGTTCCACCTGTAACAGTAATGTCGATAGAACCATCGCTGGCACCATAGATTGAAGCATCGGTAATAACCGGGTTGATTATTAATAATTCGTCAGGTTCGGAAATACCCCAAATTCCTGAAGTTACACAACCATTTGCATCGGTAACTACAACGCTATATGTTCCGGGATCAAGATTAGAACGATCCTCAGTAGTAGCACCATCATTCCATAAATAAGTATAAGGTGTTGTACCACCGGTTACATCAATATCAATAGAGCCATCATCATCGCCATAACATGTGATATCAACTTTACCAATTAATACAATTTCTAATAATGCAGGTTCTGTAATAGTTACCTCAGCAGTTGCTGTACATAAATTAGCATCAGTTACAGTAAGGAAATATGTACCAGGGCCAAGAATTGTAATATCTTCGGTAGTTGAACCATCGCTCCATAAATAAGTGTATGGCAATGTGCCACCTGTTACTGTTACATCGGCAGTACCATTGGCAAAACCATAGCAAGTAACATTTGTATAAGAAACTAATGCTGCTTCAAGTAAATCAGGTTGCGTAATAGTTACACAAGTTAATACTTCAACACATTGGTTTGCATCGGTTACTGTGAGGCAATATGTACCAGGACCGAGATTCGATAAATCTTCAGTTGTGGCAGTATTGCTCCAGGTATAAACATAAGGTGTAACACCACCTGTAACAGAAACATTAATGAATCCATCATTATCACCATAGCAAGTTACATCACCGTATCCGTCTAATGTAAGTACAAAATCGGCCGGCTCTAAAATATCAACACAGATGTTATCTGTACAACCATGCGAGTCAGTTACAGTAATACAATAGGTGCCAGGTCCTATATTCATTAAATCTTCGGTTGTAGCACCATTATCCCATGCATAAATATATGGTGCTGTTCCACCAACTACATTTACATCGATACTTCCATTATTATTTCCATAACAATCAACATCTACTTTCGATACGAGGCTAACAACGAGTTCGTCAGGCTGCAAAATATCAATACATATTGTAGTTTGGCATGCATTGAAGTCGGTTACTGTTAAACAATAAGTTCCGGCTACAAGGTTCGAAATATCCTCTGTTGTTGCACCATTATCCCATAAGAATGTATAAGGCTGAACGCCACCAAAAACTAATACATCAATTGCTCCATCACTTAATCCAAAACAAGAAACGTCTGTTTTTGTGTATAAATCAACAGAGAAAATACTTGGTTCTGTAATTGGTTGGCAAAGTGTAACCACACATTGGTTTGCATCGGTTACTGTTAAGCAATAGTTACCAGGGCCAATATTTGACAAATCTTCGGTTACGGCACCATTACTCCATGCAATTGTATAAGGAAGTGTGCCACCTGAAATAGTTACGTCGATATCGCCATTATCGTATCCGTAGCAAGTTACATCTGAAAAACTTGTAACAACAGCTTCGAGTAATGTTGGTTCAGTAATAGTAACACACAGATTGCCGCTACATCCTTTCGCATCAACAACTGAAACGCAATATGTACCAGGGCCGAGATTATTCAAATCTTCGGTTTGGCTACCATTGTCCCAATTTATTGAGTATGGCAAGTTGCCACCTAAAATAGTAAGATCAATTGCTCCATTATTATTTCCAAAGCAATCAATATCAATATGGGTTTCGCTTAAAATCAATTCATCTGGTTCAATTATATCTGCACATGCAGTAATAGTACAGCCATTAAAATCTGTTACTGTCAAGCAATATGTTCCGAAAGACAATGCTGAAAGATCTTCGGTTGCGGCTCCATTATCCCAGGCAAATGTATAAGGTAATGTACCTCCTGAAATAGTTGCATCAATAGCTCCATCGTTGTCGGCATGACAAGTAATTGGAGTTGCTGCAAGTTGTAAATCAAGGCAGGCAGGTTCAGTAATTGTAACACAGGTTTCAACAATACAGTCATTTGCATCGGTAACTGTAACACAGTAAGTACCTGGTCCCAGATTTGATAAATCTTCGGTAATTGCCTGATTACTCCACATAATTGATATTGGGGCAGTACCACCAACAATCGTTAAGTCGATAGTACCATCAGCAACATTACAACAAGTTACATTTGTATATGTAGTACTAATAGCAAGTAATGGAGGCTCAAGAATATCTACACAGAAATTAACTGTACAGCCATTGAAATCGGTAACAGTTAAGCAATAATTACCAGGACCGAGGTTTGAAAGGTCTTCGGTGATTTCGCCACCCGACCATGCAAAAGTATAAGGTAATGTTCCTCCTGTTGTTGTTACATCAATACTTCCATTATCATTTCCGTAGCAATCAATATCTACTTTTACAAAAGTAGCATCAAGACACGGAGGCTCAATAATTTCTACTGCACAACCTGTTGCGATACATCCATTTGCATCGGTAACTGAAACACAATAAACACCCGGGCCTAAATTAGCCAGGTCTTCGGTTGCAGCTCCATTATCCCATAAAATAGTGTAAGGTGCAGTTCCTCCTGCAATTGTTAAATCGATAGTTCCATCATCGAAATTACAACAAGTAACATCGGTTGTAGAAAAACCTATAACTAACTCAGCAGGCTCAGTAATAATAACGGAATATGTTGCTTCGCAGTAACTGGCATCAATAACAGTAACAGAGTATGTGCCTACTGTTAATCCTGAGATGTCTTCTGTTTCTGCTCCATTGCTCCAGGTTATATCATAAGGTGTTGTTCCACCAACAATTGATACATCAACACTTCCATCTGCTCCACCATAGCAACTTACATTTGTTTGAGAGTTGAATAAAACTTCGAGTAAAGGTGGTTCCCATATTTGGAAATCGGGATAAGCTGAAATACATCCGTGGGCATCGATTACTTCAAGAGAATAAAAGCCAGGACATAAATCATAGAAGAATGAGTCAGTTTGCCAGGATGTATAATCACCAAATGTTGTTGTATCTAAACGATATTGATATTCCCAACCTTCAACAGCAATTGTACCGGGTGTGCCACCATCAGGAATAGCTTTTACCCTGCCATCGCATAATCCATTACAGGAAACACGTTCAACCTGACCAAGTATAGTTAATGGAGGTGGCTCTTCAACAATAGCACAAAGTGTAGCTGTACATAGGTTTGCATCGGTTATTGTAAGGCAATATTCTCCATTTTCAAGGTTTTCAAGGTCTTCGATAGTAGAAAAAACACTACCACTATTCTTTAGCCAAACATAAGTAAATGGTGCTGCTCCTCCGTTGATGGAAACACCTATATTTCCATCGTTTCCACCATGGCAAATTATATGGTTAACCGAATCGAGTAAAACTTCAAATAGTGCAGGATCGGTTAATGTAATACATATTGTAGCCACACAATTATTGGCATCGGTAACCGTAACACAATATTCTCCCGATTCGAGGTTTGACAAGGCATTATTGCCTGCATAAGCATTACCGTTGTACGTCCAATTGTATGCAAATGGAAATACGCCACCTGTAATTTGCAGATTAATTGTACCGTCGGCTCCGCCATAACAACTAATTGGGCTTGACGTATAATTTACTTCGAGTAAAGATGGCTCGGTAACAGCAAAATCACTTGTTGTTGCAGTACATCCATTGGCATCAGTTACTTCAATATAATATGTACCATCGCATAGATCTGTAAAAGTTCCTAAATTTTGGAAGCTTCCAAAATTTCCGACTGTATAATTGTATAAACGGAATTCATAAGGAAGAACTCCACCATTAGCAGTAATAGTTGCAGATCCGTTGCAATCACCATTACAAGAAACTGCGCTTAGAGTAAGACCATCAAGGTATAGATTTGTTGATTCTAAAATTTCAAATGAGTTTGTTTGCGAACAGTTAGAGTTAATATCAACAACAGTAACTCCATAAGTGCCTGCAACAAGATTGTTAACTGTCAACAAGTTTAGGTTTGCTGTAAATCCCCAGTCAACGAAATAGCTGCCGGAACCATTTATGATATTAAGAGTTATTGCACCACTGGCATCGCCAAAACAGGCAACATCAGTAATTGTACCTTCAACCTGAAGGTCGTTTGGATTGGGGATTTCTGCTTCTAAAGTAACAGATGCACAATCGTAAGCATCAAGAATTGTAACAGAATAATTTCCTGGAACTAAATTGTTTAATTCAGGAACAGTAGTAACATCACCAGTACTCCATGTATAAGAATATGGTGTTACACCACCAGAAACATTTAAGATTTCGAGTGAGCCTGAATTGAGAGGAGAACAAACACCCTGTGTAGCAACTAAGGTTCCTGTTACAAGAGGCTCGGTAAAGGTTTTTGATTGCGAAAGAAAACAATCGTTTGCATCATAAACGTAAAGTTCTACATCCCCTGAATATGTATTCATATCCACTGGAAAAAAACTTGGTGTTGTAAGTGAATCTATGCATGGCAGACTGGTTACATTTATGAAACTATCGAATGCAAAATTCGAATTGTCCAACCAATAGAAGTCATAAGGTGGAACACCACCAAAATCAGAATTACTGCCACCGTTTGTAGCACATACTTCGATTACTTCCATTTTGTCGCAATCAAAAGTATACGACAGTTCAAAAGCCAGCGCAATAGGCTGGTTAACACCAATAGTAGTTGTATAGTCTGGTTCTCCAACCATCGAAACGGTCAGGTTATAAGTGCCGGCAAGCAGGCTCCAAATTTCCTTATTGCCGTTCTCCAGCGTACCCGGTGAGGGGCCGTTTACAACTACTCCGGTAATGTTAGTACCGGCCACAACTGTCATGATAATTTTTCCACTATTATCACCAAAACATTGTGCATCGACGGATTGTATACTCGTTATCTGAGCATGTAGTCCCGATTGACCTAACAACAGTAATGCAGTTAAGCCAACAAACATCAAATAATAGATTTTCTTCATAGTAAAAACATTTAATTAATGATTATTAGTAATATCTCTCTTTCGATTTAAAAACAAAAATAGAAAATTATGTGTAAGTAAACAAACATATTCGATTTGTTAATAATATCATAATTTATGCAAGGAATATAAGCACAGGTATAAAAACTGATGTCATTAAAAAACATCACAAATTCGATGTGTTACCCGTTTAAGCTTCTCCCTTAGCTATTTAATAAAATGTGTTATAGTTTTTTGCTTCTTTATATCATTCCAATAAATCTTATGCAAATAATAAAAAATATTTCAATTATGTATACTTTTGGGTTGAAAAAATGCACTTGAAGCATAAAAAAACACAAATTGAATAATAACACATTGGAATAGTGGGTAATATAATAAGTTTTCTACAAGCTGAACAAATAAGCAAATCTTATGGCGATCTTGTTTTGTTCAACGATCTATCTCTTGGAATAGACAAAGACCAAAAAATTGCTTTAATTGCAAGAAACGGCGCAGGAAAAACAAGTTTGTTAGATATTATTGCCGGTATCGATACTCCCGATTCCGGTTCAATTTCAATGCGGAACGGGATAAGTATTTCGTTTTTACGTCAGTTACCGGAGTTTAATGAAGAAAATACTGTGATTGAACAGGTGTTTGAATCATCAAAAGAAATTATTAAAGTAATTAGGGATTATGAAAAGCTTATTCAAGAAGATAACAAGAGCAGGCTTGAAGAGGTAATGCTAAGAATGGATGCCTTAGATGCCTGGGATTACGAGGTTAAAGTAAAACAGGTACTAAGTCAACTGAATGTAGTTGAATTTGACAAAAAGGTAGAATTCTTGTCCGGAGGACAACGCAAACGCTTGGCCCTTGCCAATGCCTTAATTAATGAACCCGATTTGTTGATTTTGGATGAACCAACAAACCATTTAGATTTGGAAATGATAGAATGGCTTGAGCAATTTCTGAAGAACTCGAAAAGCACATTATTAATGGTAACCCACGACAGGTATTTTCTCGACAGGGTCTGCAATGAGATTATCGAGCTTGACAACAAGCAATTGTATAACTATCGAGGCAATTATTCTTATTTTCTCGAAAAGCGTGATCTTCGAATCCAAAATATGAATGTGAATATCGAAAAAGCCCGCAACCTGATGCGTAAAGAACTTGACTGGATGCGTAAAATGCCGCAGGCACGTACAACGAAAGCCAAATACAGGGTCGATGCTTTTTACGATTTGCAGGATAAAGCATCTCAAAAAATTAAAGAGCAGAAAGTAAACCTTAACATAAAGTCTTCGAGGCTTGGCAAAAAGATTCTGGAACTGGGATATATCTCGAAATCGTTTGATGGAATACAGTTAATAAAAGATTTTACATATAAATTTACTAAAGGAGAAAAGATTGGCATTATCGGGAAAAATGGATGTGGAAAATCTACTTTTTTGAATATTATAACACAACAGTTAAAACCCGATTCAGGCAAAATAGAGCTTGGCGAAACTGTAAATTATGGATATTACAAACAGGAAGGTATCAGGTTTAAAGAAGGCCAACGGGTAATTGATGTTGTGCGCGATATTGCCGAAGTAGTGATACTGGGCGACGGGCATAAAATGTCGGTGGCACAGTTTCTGAATTATTTTCTTTTCCCTAACGAAACCCATCATCAGCAAATTAGCAAACTGAGTGGAGGTGAAAGAAGACGCTTGTATTTGCTTACAATACTGATGAAAAACCCCAATTTTTTGATACTTGATGAGCCTACCAACGACCTCGATATAATGACCCTGAATGTGTTAGAAGAATACTTGCAGAAATTTAGTGGTTGTTTATTAATTGTATCGCACGACCGGTATTTTATGGATAAGGTTGTTGAACATTTATTTGTGTTTGAGGGAAATGGCAAAATGAAGGACTTCCCGGGAAATTATTCGCAATATCGCGAACAAAAAGACAGGAAAGAAAAAGCAGAGAAGCAAAATCAGAAAAAGCAGGTAGGGGTTTTAAAACCTACTGTTAATAAGCATCAGGATAAAATATCGTTTAAAGAAAAACGAGAATACGAATTATTGGAACAGGAACTCGAAAACCTGAACGAAGAAAAATCGACCCTCGAAAAAGAAATTACATCAGGCATCCTACAACAGGATGGCTTACTTGAAAAATCGAACAGGCTCGCCAAAGTGATGGTGCTGTTAGACGAAAAAGAAATTCGCTGGTTAGAATTGGACGAATTATTTTAACCATAGATTATTCGTGATTTTAATGACTGACTTGATTATTTGATAATAATAATAATAAAACTTAAGCTTATGAAAAGAATTACTTTTTTAATTGCACTTACAGCAACGGTAGCAACTGTATTTGCGCAAGACCATGAAAAAAAAGAAGCTTATCGGTTTGCCGATAAGGAAACAGTAGAAACAACTCCGGTAAAAAACCAGTACCGATCCGGCACATGCTGGACTTTTGGAACTGCCTCATTTATTGAATCGGAGCTATTGCGCATGAACAAAGGCCTGTACGATATTTCCGAGATGTTTTTTGTGCGAAATGCTTATCACGATCATGCAAAAAGTTATGTGCGATTTCATGGTAAAATTAATTTTACAGGAGGTGCCGAAGGCTGGGATGTTATGAACGTTGTTAGAAAATATGGTTTGGTTACTGAAAAAGCATATCGGGGAATCGGCTATGGCGAAGAAAAACACGTACATGGCGAAATGGATTATTTGCTGAAAACTTATGTCGATGCTGTAATCGAAAATAAAAACAAGAAGCTGTCTCCTGTGTGGATAAAAGCTTTCGATGGAATTCTTGATGCATATCTCGGCGATTATCCATACCGTTTCGATTTTGATGGAGAAGAATATTCGCCAACATCTTTCAGGGATAAACTAAACTTTAATGCTGATGATTACATAGCCTTGACTTCCTTTATCCATCAGCCTTTTTATGAGAGTTATATTTTCGAATCGCCAGATAACTGGTCTTATGGTTCGATATACAATGTTCCGCTCGATGATTTGATCGAAACTATCGATTATGCCATAAAAAATGGCTATTCAGTAGTTTGGTCATCCGATATTAGTGAAAAAGGTTTTCAATACCGAAAAGGTATTGCAGTAGTCCCCGACGAAAAATCTGAAGAAATTGATGGCCTCGAACAAGCAAAATGGGAGGAGATGAGCGATCGTGAAAAGAAGAAACTTGTTTATTCCTTCGAACATTTGGTTCCTGAAAAGGAAATTACCCCGGAGCTTCGCCAGCAGGCATTCGATAATTACGAAACCACCGACGATCACCTGATGCACATTATTGGCCTTGCTGCCGATCAGCATGGAAATAAATATTACAAGGTGAAAAATTCGTGGGGCACCGAAGGTAGCCGTTTCGATGGATATTTTTATGCTTCCGAAGCTTTTGTCCGCTATAAAACCATGAGCATTATGTTGCACAAAGAGGCATTGAAAAAGGTTATCAGCAAAAAGATAAATATTAAATAGTTTACCTTTGCAATCAAATTACAAAAAAAATATAAAAATGGGATTATGGGTTTAGCATTGACAAATAGAACGATAGATAAATATTTTAGATTTTTGACAAAACTTGACAATGGCTCGAAAAAGAAACTAATTATCAAATTGACAGAGTCTATTGAAACAAAAAAAGAAAGCGGATTTGATTTAAGTAGCTTATATGGAGCCTGGGAGGACGTAAAAGACTCAGACGAAATAATAAAAGAGATTAGAGAATCTCGAATTGATAATAGAAAAATAGCTGACTTCTAATGAAATACTTGCTTGATACCAATATTTGCATTCATTTTTTCAGAGGTAAATTCAATTTGATTGACAAATTTGAAGAAATAACTTTGAATAATTGTGCTATTTCTGAAATAACACTTGCAGAACTTGTTTTTGGAGCAGAGAATAGCTTAAATCCTGAAAAGAATCATGACATAATAAAACGATTCTCTGACAAGATAACAATACTTCCAATTTATGATTCAATATTTCTCTACGGAAAAGAAAAAGCAAGATTGCGAAAATCCGGTACAATGATTAGTGATTTTGATTTATTAATTGGATGTACAGCTATTGAAAAAGAACTAATCATGGTGACTGAAAACATTCGTGAATTTGAAAGGATTTCTGGAATTATGATGGAAAATTGGGTTGTTAGAAATAAATAGATTTTTTTTTAAATGTTTATTATTTATCGTTTTTCAGAATGAATAAAAAAGAAGCCCCACAACGACTTGAGTTGTTAAGAAAAGAACTAAACCATCACAACCATTGCTATTATGTGCTTTCGCAACCAGAGATCAGCGATTTTGAATATGATCTGAAAATGCAGGATTTGAATTCTCTCGAAGCAAAATTCCCTGAGTTTGCAGATGAGAATTCGCCAGGGCGGCGCGTTGGTTCCGATATCAATAAGGAATTTATTCAGGTTGCACATAAATATCCGATG